>JBBQOJ010000001.1:0-20847 GCA_038330815.1 Chitinophagales bacterium
TTGGCCGGAAACCCTTTGGCGAAGAGGAAGCCAGGACATTGCAGTTTCTATTGGATCAATTTCGGACGGTTGGATTGGAACCGGGCAATGGCGATAGTTATCTCCAGGAAGTACCCATGGTAAAAATCACCACCCAGGCAGCTCCGACTATGCAGGTAAAAGCTATATTGCGCCGCGATTCCAGGGTGGTTAACATTGCATTTTCGTGGCGCTTTGGAAAGCCGTTAAAGCAAATAAAACGGACAGGTAGTGGTGCGGGGGATGAAATGCAACGGGTAGGAAACGGGTAACAACAACCGGCCTGGGATGTAGGTCATTTTTCAAATTACGATGGTATCCATAGCAAAGCTTTCGCAGCTATGATACGATAACCGATTTACCTGGGTTTACCACTAATTGAAAGAATTAAACCGGTTGATGTACCGTTTTAACTGTTTTAATTGCTTGTTAGTTTTAATAAGGTCAAATACCTCGTGATTATATTTTCTGCCAACCCAATACCTGGTTTCTTTGTATTCGGGGTGTTTTTTATCCGCCAATATTTTCAATAGGTTGTAAAAGCCGCCAATACCCCCGCAATCTTCCGGTGGACAGCTAAGTGCACCATCCAGGCAAACAGGATAATTTACTTTTTCTTCGGTTGATATCAACTGCTCCAGGGTAATTTCATGCAGCCAACAATCGCCAAAATCGTAATTGTAGGTAAAACGGTCATTTTCCATTGAAAGAATATCCGTTAACAGTGTTTCTCCGGCATCCAGCAAAACATCCCTGCCGCTATCTTCCAGGTTTTCGTAAATGGTGCCAACGCGGTAACCATCAAGGTTAAATTCAAACAGGTGGCTGTTTTTCCAACCCATTGCAATCTGGATACTATGATGCAGCTCAATAAAGGTGGTTTTTCTATTCACCTGTAGCCGTCTCCATATTTCCGGAACCGTATCCTTCAAGGAGACTTTTAATTGAATATACTCAATCATGATATTAGCTTTTTGGTGGTGCTAATTTACGAATAATGACACATCCGCCTTCTAACGATCTGTACTGCCTTTTCCAGGGTTGAAAAGAAACAGGCAACTGCCCGATTACTATCGCAATAACTCATTTACCTTTTTAAACTGATACCCTTTTTGCTTTAGCAAGGCAACCAATTCGGGCAGCCGGTAATAAAACTTATCTGTTCTTTTCGGATCGGTACCAATATGTAGCAACAGCAGGTACCCGTTTAACCCCTGGCTGGCCGATTTTTCCCTGGCAATAATGGATTGAAAAATAGCTTCTGAGCTACGGTAATTAGCTTCGCCCGGGGTAGTGTAGTCTGCCGTACTTAAGGTACCAGGAGTAAAATTGACCAGTTGCATGCCTACCCCATTTGTCCAACTGGCGATACTGTCGTTATACCACTCAAAGGGCGGCAGGAAATAGCGAACTTCTTTCTTAGCAATGCCATAAGCTTCAAGCGCAGCAAGGTTATTGGTAAGGTCTTGTATAAATTGAGGTTTGTTTACCAATAAGCTTTCCGGTTGCTTCCAGTCGCAATACAATAAATGCTGATCGCTGTGCGGCCCGAGGTAGTTGCCCTGCTGGTGCAGCTGTTGAACCAATGGTGTAAAAGCCTCGTTGCGGTAGAAATCACCTGTAAAAAAAAACGATGCCCGGATGTTGTGTTGATGTAAGACCTCCGCGATCACTTTTCCACCATCGGCATACTCGTGCCCTGTAAAAACCAGGGCTATTTCCTTTTTAAAACTATTGCCGCGGGTAACGGCGCCTTTGTACCTATTAACGGAGGCGGAGTCTATCCCACTTTCCTTTGCGGCCAGTAAATAAATTAGAGAAGCAGTGCCATCCATGGTCGGTTCATTGGTACTGTAGTCGCCGTAATCATCATGGTAAACTGCCAGTTCACTTTGAAAGGCCGCGTACTCATCCGCTTCGTTTAGGGTAATTCCGATCAGGTTTTTATAAATACTGGTGTATACCGGCCCATCTACCAAACCGCCGTTAATTGGATACTGCTTAAGGTGCGTAAAAGCAGAGTGAGGGTCAATGGGCGTGTCGCCCCTGCCGGGCAAACCATACACCATCGAAGTTCCCCAGGGATTACATCCAAATAACCAGTCGACATTGGCTTGTTCTAACGCGGCAAAACCGTTATCACCGGTAAGCTGTTGGTACCAAAAGCATTGTATTGCGAAGGAAGTGGTTAGGTTATTACTGCACCAGATGAAAGGTACCCCACGATAAAAAGCATTCTGACTGGCCTTTTTCCAAACCCTGGCGATGCCCTGCCGGTAGTAACTGATAATGCTATCGGCCTGTTGCCTTGCCCTGGCATCTCCTTTTTGCAAAGCCTTTATTAATTCGTAATGGCCAAGGTTGATGAAGGGATACCATTGGTAATGCCGGGCGGTATCTGCGCCCAGCCAGGGCGTCATTTTTTCTTTATTGGCATAGTCAAACGACAGCGAACGGTAATACCCATTATCGCCGCCGGAACCGGGTGTAGTGAGGAACATGGTATGTAAACTGGTTGTTGCCAGCTCCATATCGTCTACCCAGTTATCTTCCTCGTAAAAATAGGGTGCCCTGCCAGGTGCTGTTTGTGTAACGCCTGGCTTTTTCAGTCCGAACTTGTAGGCATCAATGGCCCGGGCGTAATACCCACTATTGGCATCCGTCCTGCGAAAAACACTGTCTGTATTGTGAAGATGTTGTGCCAGGGCAAAAGCAGCGGAAAATTTACCCGCCGTTGAGGACGTGCCTGTGGTGCGGTTTTTATATTTAAATAATCCCTGAGGCTCGCCGGTAATAAAATACACTGGCCTTTCGAACCCCTTTCCATAAAAACTATCTTCTTTTGGTATCCGCATCAACTGGTGATCCCGGTCGTCTGCCAGTTGGTTAAACATCTGGTCGGATTCGGGATTCATTTTTACCAGCCAATCCAATCCCCAACTCGCTTCATCCAATATGTCCCTCACCCCGTTGCGTCCGTCCAGGCCATTGGCCAGTTTTTCATCTTCAAAAACCGGTGCAAAATCACGGTAGGCGGCTAAAAGGTGCCAGGTGGCATTGGCAGAAGTTGCAGCATATTGCAAGTAGTCAGAAGCGTCGTGCCAGCCACCACTTACATCAATGTGGGTGCTATCTGGCATTGGTCCGTACATGGTATAACCATCGTTGGTATGGCAGCTGTCTTTTAAAAATGGATTAAATCCACTGCGTTGCTGCCGCATGTATTGCAAACAAAAATCGGCGGTACCCTTATACACGTGTTGGTTAATGTTGAAAACGGGTGAAGTAGCTTCCCCTGCCACCAGGTAGTAGGTACCAGGTGTTTTAAACGAAGAAAAATTTAAACGATAGGTATTGTTAAACGGGCCATAGCTACCAAAATTTTTATCCGCTGTCTGACGATACATGATGCGGCCTGTAGCTGAATCCACTAATTGAAATTGGGTTATTTTATTATTTCCTTTACCACACCATACTGCTACCTTACCCCCTGCCGGAGTATACCCTAACTGGTTGATCCGGATCCAGGCGGTAGGTGCATCCTGTTTTCTATATGCAATCGCAACCAGCAGTATAATGAAAATGGACAAGGGCAGTATTGCTTTTTTCATAAATGCCTCACTTTGTTGTTTACCAATAAAGTTAACTCATTTGATGAATTGGCCTATCGCAGCACTGCTTTAAAAAATGGCGATGGTACGGAAAACATTCAACAACATTCATTATTGCCCGGATAAAACCAATGCAAATAAAGCGCGGCTGTTGGCAAGTGCCCGCATTAAAGTAACCATCTTCGTAGTGCCGGCTGAAGGGCGGTAATCACTAACTTGCACCAACAAAAAAAGGTGACCATTTATTATGGAAGATTTTTTTAAAATTCCGGTGCTATATAACAATGAGGAATTGTTTTTTACTGCCCGGTTAATACCCAGGGGATATATACATCAATTTGAAGTGGAAGTGTATGGCCAGGTTTTCTTTTTTGAGCAGGATGATGAGGGTGAGTACCGGGCCATGGGTAACCCGGCAAACCAGGATGAAAAAGTGGTAACCGACAGGTTGCTGTTAAAGGAAATTGCAGCGTCCATAGCGCAAATTTTAAAATAGTACCAGCGTTGTTGGTAAGTTCCCTGTCATAAAATTGCCTAATTTGCCAGTACCAACTAAAAAGTTGTTGCGCTAATATGTTTGCACAGATTGAATACCCTGTAAAACTTCTACCCGATGAACTGGACCATTACCTGGCCCGGGGATGGTTTAGAATGCGGCAGGCTGTTTTTACCACCAACTTCCTTCATTTCAACAATTGTTTTTATTCTGCCATCTGGTTAAGGGTTTCCCTTGACAACTATCAGCAGGATAAAAAACTGGTTGTGCTCAATAAAAATTTTACAACGGAAATCAAGGCGTGTGCACCGGCATTGGTGCAACAGGCGCATGAAAACCTTTTTCAGCATTACCGGCAAGGTATTGCATTTGAAGTATCCGCTACTTTACAGGAGCTGCTGTACGGCAGCGATCCGTATAACAGGTTTAATACCTGGGAGGTAAATGTATATGATGGCGCTACCCTGATTGCCGCCGGATTTTTTGATCTTGGTAACAACAGCGCTGCGGGTATTACCTGCATTTACCACCCGGCTTATAGAAAATATAGCCTAGGTAAATACCTTATGCAGTTAAAAATGGCGTATTGCAAAGACCGGCAGCTACAATATTTCTATCCTGGTTATGCTGTACCTGGTTACCAACCATTTGACTATAAACTGGCGCTTGCAAAAAACCATCTTCAATATCTCCGGTTAGCTACCGGCCAGTGGCAATATCTATTAACGGGTACGCCAATGGATATCCCGTTGAACCACATGGTTCAGCAGTTAATAGTATTGCAGTTGCTGCTGGGTGAAAGCAATCTATCCAATTCGTTGTTGTATTACCGTTTTTTTGAAGCTAACCTCGACCCCTATTATTATAGTGCCGCCCTCTTTGATTTCCCCGTTTTTATTCAATGCAACATCAAAATTGATCATGAAATTTTTCTGTTGGTGGTGTATGATTTAGGGAAGCAGGCGTACCAGTTATTTGCCTGTAGCTCCGTTATTCATATTGGATTTCGGCAAGACAGCGTCCCTGTTTTTGATGCCGACCTGTTGCGGGTAGATTACCTTCTTTATTCGGCAGCCGCAGCAAAAGGGATGGTGGAATACCTTGCTTCCCGTTACCCGGGCATCATCCAGGCTTAACGACCGTATGGTAATAAAAAAGAGATGCTGTTAACAGCATCTCTTACTATAAGCAAGGCCGTAATGGCTCAACTGAAAAAATAATCGCTGGTGTTTACAGCTTTTGAATTAGAGTAGTCTTCATCAATTTTCCTTCTGTACTTAATACCTGTATGAAATAATTGCCGGGTTGCAAGTTGTTAATATTCATGCTGGCCTGGAAAGAGTTACCGGAAACTGCCACCAATTGTTTTTGTACAATACTTCCCTTTGCATCTGTGAGTTGCAACTGGTACATGCCTGTTGTAAAGTTTCCGAATTGTACGCTGATGGTACTTGCAGACGGCACGGGGTAAACATTTACAAAAATTCCCAGGCTGCCAGCAGTAACTCTTGCTATGGTTGAATACTGCGAAATCCCGGTATGGTCAATGGACTGTACCCTGTAATACACCGTTCCGCTTACTGGCTTTGTATCAGCAAAACTATAGCGGCTATTATTTAACCCACTGGCTTTAACAGTTCCAATTGCGTAAAACCTGTTGCCGTCCTCGCTTCTTTGAACTATAAAATTATTGGCGTTTAGTTCTGTTGCAGTCTGCCAGTTGATGGTTACCACATCGTTGGATAAAGTGGCGGCTATGTTTACAAATGTAACCGGCAGTACTCCAGAAATTAGCAACTGGCTTGCAAATAATTGAGTGTTGGCAGTACCGTTTCTGCCATCGCGCCAGGCGATGATTACACTATTCAAAAGGCCTGTAACGCTAACAGGTGTAGCCTGGTTACCGTTTGCACTGCTAATCAGTATGCCATCAGCCGCCCATTGTACAGTACCCGCCGAATTCACGCGCTGTGCATATACATCAAGCTCTGAGGAACCGGCCCTGGCGTCATCCCAGATAAATATCGCTCCATTGCTTCCATCCGGTACTAAATTTAAGCCAGACAAGGTACTGGTTCCGGGCTGATGTCCTGTTGCTGTACAAATTACTTTTCCGCCTTCCGCGGCGGTGGTCCATTGAGTTACGCCATTATTGTCAATACTATTGGCATATAGGTTCCTGTTAGATATTGCTGCCCTTGGATCGAGCCATGAAATAATGTAACCACTGCCACCTGCGATGATCACCGGGTTATTTTGATTGGTACCTGCCTGAATACAAATTGCAACACCATTAGAAGCCCATTGAGCGGCACCTGTGCCATTGATCCGCTGTGCCCAAATATCCCCATCTGCCGTGGCAACCCTGTTATCCTGCCAGGTAGCTACAAATCCACCTGCACCATCTGATACCAATTGAGGGGAAAGCTGGTTGAATACGGCATTACAAACCACCATTCCCGATGCTCCCCATAAAAGTGATCCGGCATTATTAATGCGTTGTGTATAGATGTCTGAATTGGTGGTGGCCAATCTTGGATCCTGCCATATTACAAAGGCGCCGCCAACACCATCTGCCAACGCAGATATCGATGTTTGTGAATTATCCTGGGCCCCATGTATACCAACCTCCGCTCCCCACTGCGGCGCACCGGTTGATAATAATAGCTTCTGTGCAAATACATCATTGGTTCCAAGCCTGTTATCTACATAAACAACGATGGCTTCGGTGGCATTGACTGTTACAACCGTAGGTGCCAGTTTATTGGACACTGTTATATCTGATACGGTTAACCTGGCTCCACCCGCAGTCCATTGTACAACACCATCTCCATTGATCCGTTGGCCATACATATCACTTCTGCCGGTTGCAGAAGGTTGGTTTCTTGCATCTTGCCAAGCCATGATTACACCGCCTACCCCATCGGCATCTATTGACAGGCTTGATTTTGAAGAAGAAAATACACCGGCTGCATCAGTAATCAATACTTCACTTCCAAATTTAAGGCTACCATCCGCTAATATTCTTTGCACATAAATACTCTGTATACCGGTAGTTCGGGTGTCGATCCATGCCAGGAACATACCGCCCGCTCCATCACTGACTGCTACATTTCCGGTTTTAGTGGTTGTTGGTGAAGTGCCGCTTACCAGGTTATTAAGTGCAGGGTCGCCAATCCATTGTGCATTTACCGCTATCGTAACAGCAATACACCAGGCTAACAGTAAACTTTTTCTCATTGTTGTAAATTTATGTGTGTGTTAATTAATAAGGCTTAGTTCGGAAATTCGGTCGGCGTATTCATTCTTCGCGGAATGGTGGTAATGGACTGCATAAAAGCGATCAACGCATCCACCTCCTTCAGCGACAGGTTTAGTTTCTTTAACATTGGGTCTGGTGTAGGTACCAGGGAGTCACGTTCCCCCTGGTATTTTCTCTGAATAGGGGAAGGGTTTCCCTTGTCGTAAAAGAACACCACATCTTTTAAAGAGGGGAAATTACCATGGTGCATCCATGGGCCGGTATTGGCGGCTTCACGGAGGGAGGGTGTTCTAAACTTTCCCACATCCTCTTTGTGTTTGGTAACATGGTATAAACCCAGGTCTTCATTTACACTTCCAAACAAGGTTTGCCCATCGTTGTGAAACTGGTTATCACTAAAAAGGGGCGTATTATGACAGTTGATACAGCCAGCCTTGGTTCGAAATAAATGGAGGCCCAGCACTTCTTCATCTTTCAGGGCTTCGGATTTACCTTTTACAAAAAGGTCGAACCGGCTGGAAGGGCTAACAATGGTTCGCTCAAATGTGGCAATCGCTTTAAATATACGGTCGAGGCTAACTTCCTTATCACCAAATGCCTTTTCAAATAGCACTCCATATCCTTTGTATTCTTTTACATTTTTTTCCATCAGGGTTACATCCATATTCATCTCTACATGATCCTGCACCGGAAAGCGGGCCTGGTCTTCCAAACTACCGGCCCTGCCATCCCAGAATAATTTTTCGTAAAAGGCGGTATTTAAAATCGTCATGGCATTTCGTTTACCGGTTTTCCGATCATGCCCATTGGCAACCCTTTTACCGTCTCCCCAACCCAGTTGCGGTTCATGGCATGAGCCACAGGCAATTTGTTTGGAAACAGAAAGCCGGGGATCGAAAAACAACATTTTACCCAGTGCAATTTTTTCGGGGTTGGGTTGGTTATCGGATGGATGGATGACGTCGCCTAATGGGCCGATGTCTTTGAAGTTTTGTTTTGCCGCCTCTTCCAAAACAACCTTGGGCCATTTGCTGTAATCGCCGCTGCTATAGGCTTTTCTTAGCGCTGCTATATCCTCGTCCCCCTGGTGCTTAAATGAAAGTGCTGAAATAATTACCATGGTGGCAATGATTCCGATGGTATAATTTGTTCTTTTCATATACAATTGATTGAATACTGGTGTGCGCTTCCGGTTTCCCGTTTTTATAAATTAAATATTAAGGATTAAAGCGGTACTTCCTTGCTATATTTTTACTGCCTCCAATGGAACTTTCATCAAAAAGGACTTCTATTTCAAATAAGCCCGTGATGGTGCTATACGTACCTGGTGAGGTGGAAGGGCCAATCAGTATATCAAAGAAAGTTTTATCTCTTCGGAACACTCTTACCGCCTGCGGCAACACTATTACTTTACCTATATTCAGGGAGTCCGCACTTTTGGGAATAAACTGGAAACATTTAGGTATGGTTACGTTGTAATATCCCGAATCGGAAGTAAGTCCTTGCGCAGTATACAGGCGATTAAAATCCAAAGCGTTGGTTCCCTTCCCCGCCACGTAGGGATTGGCAAAACCAATTTTGTCGGGTTCGGCGTCAGAAGTAAAGGTAAAGGCGGAAAAATTTCGCCAGGTGCCGGTTACCTCATCAAACCTTTGGCCAGCCGGTTGATAAAATGGTTGTTGCTTTGCCCAGGTACCAGCAATAGGCGTGCCTGCATACGTTGGTGTTGCATCGTAATTCTTTTTACAGGCAACGATTGCAAACAGCAGCATCGCAATAGAAATATATTTTCTCATACAGGTTTAATTTATGATGGGAATGATACAGGCAAATTTTGGATCAGGATAATTAAAACTGCATTGTGTGCTGGTACAGTCTACCCTCACCAGGTTTTTCCTCTTCCGGCTGATATCAAAAAAACTGTGGCCTTCGAAGCAGAGCTCCCTTCTTCGTTCATCAAGGATTTCATTGATCACTTCTGCTTTATTACTGCTGTTAAAAACAGGTGCGGCAGGGTTGGCCCTTTTCCGAATGATATTTAAATCTGCCAGGGCAGCGGAAAGATTATTGGTTTCAGCATAAGCTTCTGCCCGGTTCAGGTACACTTCACTCATCCGGATAAGTTTAATATTGTTGGCACTGTCGTTCATCCCCTGGTATTTTTTTGAGAAATAAAATGGGGTAGCATTTACCGTTGCAGCAACATACATCGACGCTTGTGCCCTCACATCTCCACTGCTATACATACCAAGCAGGTCGTTGCTGGTAGCCAACTGGCCAAACTGGCTATTGCCAGGATTATAATAATCGCCCAGGCTGCCTCCTATTCTATTGCCATAGGCCAGCTCAAAAATTGATTCAGAGGAAATGGTTTTTAGCCGCCAGCTGTTAACGTAGGCACTGTTGGAAATAAGGGGGTATTTATTACCGGTGACCAGTTCGGTACTGATACTAATTACCCGGTTCCAGTCGTTTTTATACAATGCCACCCTGCTCTGCAAAGCTTTTACTGCATCTAGTGTAAAATAGGTTTTGTCATCCCCAATAGTAAACACTTTGGCACTATTGGGGTACAATAGCAGGGCAGAATCAAGGTTGGCGGTGATTTGATCAAACACCTGTTTGCTTGGCTCGGGTATACCAACGGGTGTTAAAACGGAGGGGTTACTATTTCTTATAAAAATACCCGGGTGGCTGGCATCGGGTGTAAAACTATATCCTTGGGCAAACACCCTCATCAAATCGAGGTGTACCAGCGCTTTGATTGCGTAAGCGTTGGCTAATAACCCGTTTTTTTGCTGGGGAGAGGCATCTGCAATAGTGCCAATATTGGCAATCAGGGCATTGGTATTATAAATAGTGGAATAGGCCGTTCGGTAAAATCCGGCCATATCATTTGCCGCAATGTCGTTTACAAAATTGTAAGAACTCAACAGGGCCTGGTTAGTCACCTTCGAATATTTTACGTTCCCCGAGGTTACTTCGGGGTAAATTGAAAAAGTACGCAGGTAATAATCTGTTGAGCGGAGGTTATCATAGCAGCCGGCAAGGGTAGTTCTTGCACCTTCAAAATCCTTGAAAATATCGTTGATAGATAGGTTATTGTAAGGCTCCTGGTATAAAAACTTCTTACAGCTACCGGTGGTAAGCGCAACCGCTGAAAGTAAATAATAAAAGCATACTTTTTTCATCTTTATATTTTTGCTGTGCTTCGTACTTATTTAAATGCCCACCCGTACCCCGCAGGTAAAGGTTTGCGCCTCGGGGAAATTAAATTTGTATTCCCTGATGCCGTTTTTGCCTTCGGGAGAATCTTCCTTGTACCAATAAAAAAGGTTGGTAGCATTGCCATAAATGGTGATCCTTGTTCCTTTTAAACGGCTCACCATGTTGGTGGGCAAGGTGTAACTCAATGAAACATTACTTAATTTAATATAGGTATCACTGTACACGTACTTAGACGAGGTGTACACCAGTGGGTTACCAATTGCGGACAGTTTAGGCATATTGGTGATGTCGCCGGGTTTTTGCCAGCGATCAAGCAGGTTGATGCTTTGGTTACGGTTGCTAAGGTTGCGGCCATTGTTTTCGTTGATATTATTGATTAATATGTTGGCACCAAACGAATACAACAGGTTTACACTAACGGTAACCCCCTTATAACCAAAGGCATTGATAAAGCCTCCCTGCGCAGTTGGCAAACGGTCGCCGAGAAAACTGCCGCCGGTAACCAGGTTTCTATCGAGGTTAAATACAGACACCACTTTCCCTGAAACATCCGTATACAATTCTCTTCCGGTGGCCGGATCTACCCCGGCAAAATTGAACCCCCAGATGGCACTGGTACTAACCCCCTCTTTCAACACGGTACCCTCTGTAGAAGGGCCGAAGAGAGAAGATTTATTTTTAATTTCAAGGATAATATTTTTATTAAACCCCATATTGAGGGTGCTCGTCCAGGTGAATTTGCCTGTCAATACCTGGGCACTTATACTGGCATCCACCCCGCGGTTGCGCATTTTTCCGATATTGGCCAATACGCTGGTGAACCCGTTTTGTGCCGGCACCGGTATTGGCGTGATGGCATCATCCAGGATATTGGTATAAAATTCTACAGTAAAGTTGAAGCGTTTCTTAAAGTTGAAATCAAGGCCTATATTGCTTTTGTAATTTTTTTCCCAGCCAAGCCCGGGATTTGGTGCCGAGGAAGGCATTGAAGAAGTATTGCCATTGTATCCTGTATTGCTGAAGGTGTACAAGCCCCTGGCCTGGTAACTACCAATACGGGAGTTGCCGGTACTACCATAGCTCATGCGTAACCTAAACATATCGATCCAGTTTACCCCCGATAGGAAGTTTTCCTTGTTGATGATCCACCCCACTCCAAGTGCTGCATTCACCGTAGCATTTACATCATTACCGAAAATTGATGCTGCATCATAACGGCCACTTAAGGAAGCAAAATATTTTCCCAGGTAATTATAGGTTCCCTGTCCATACACAGAGATAGAAGTGGCATTCTGGCGGGAGGAGGATGAACTTTGGCTACTTGCATTGCTCAGTTCGTTTAGCCGGTAATAAGTAAAGCCAGTCCCGGAGCCCCTTAATAAGCGGGTGCTTTGCGACTGCGCCTCAAACCCCGTGGTAACGTCAAATTTGTGCACCTTTTTTAACACCGGCGACCAGTTAACTTGAGAGGAGCTGATCCAACTAAAATTAGTCCGGTCGTAAATGGTGGCAAACCCGCCCTTGCTTTCACCTGTTGCGTTGAGTGGTGAATCAAACAGGTTTAATTTATTTTGCAGGGCATCCATACCCATGGTGGTAGATAGCCGAAAATTTTTAGCCAAAAGGTATTCAAACCGGATATTAACATTGAAAGACACGCCGGTATGTGTGTTTACATTCTGCTCCAAGATAGCCAGGGGGTTGGGTACACCCAGTGTGGTGAATTTATAAAAACTACCGTCTGCATTGTAAGAAGGTGCATTGGGTATAATGGGCACATTGGAATAAACATTCAGGGCATTTTTGCTGGTGATGGTAGGCGCCATGGTCACGCTCATGCTCAACTTCCGGTTTACCTGGTGATCGATCCGCAGGCGGAAGTAGATTTTTTCAAAATCATTGCCTTTTTGAATCGCCTGCTGGTTGAGGTACGATCCTGAGAGGCGAAAGGTAGTACTGTTATTGCCACCGGAGACATCCACATCTATGTTATTGAAAGTACTGTACCTGTTTACCAACTCAAACCAGGGTGTATTAATGTTATTGGCACCTGCCAGCAACTCAGCATCAAAGGGACTGCGCCCATCGTTGAGGTACATCTCTTTTAACAAACCATGGTACTGAAAACCATCCAGCCATTTTATTTTGTTGATAGACTGGGCCCATCCGTTGGAATATCCAACATTCAGTTTGGTTTTGCCGGCCTTTCCTTTTTTGGTGGTAATAATGACTACCCCGTTGCTGGCGTTGGCACCGTAAATAGCAGCGGCTGCAGCATCTTTTAAAATGGAAATATTGTCAATATCATCGGGGTTGATGCCAGCTAATGGGTTTAACAATTGTTCATTGTTTAAAAATGCGATGGGTTCGTCACCGCGCCGTTGTTCTGTAATGGGCACCCCATCCACAATAAACAGCGGTTGGGAGGAAGTGGTTAATTGGGTAACATTTGACCTGCTAAGCGGCGAGATGGAATTTTGGCCACGGATATTTATTTTAACAGGTGTACCTAATTCAGTGCTCTGCTCCACCTGCACACCGGCTGCGAGGCCTTCCAGCATTTTATCAAAACTTTCGATGGGCCTGTCTACCTGTAGTTCCTTACTGGAAACAGTAACAATGCTTCCCGTTACCTCCTCCTTCCTTTTTGGTTTGGAATAGGAATTGGTAACAATTACATCTGATAAAGCCTGTATGTTTTTATTGAGTTCAATAACCAGGTTCCTTTTATTATTGATTTTTGTTTCGTAACGGTTATAGCCTACAAAAGAAATCACCAGCGTGCCCCTTGCTGCTTCATTGGGCGTTAACCGAAATTCAAAATTTCCGGCATCATTAGTGGCAGCTACTTTTGCAGTGCCTACCAGGGTAATGATTGCACCCGATAAAGGTTCATTGCTTTCATTGATGACATGCCCCTTTACAACGATGTCTTCCTGCTTTAGCATCATTTGCCCTGGCGCTTCTTTTTTATTGATTACAATCACATTGGAGGAAATGGTAAAGGTAAGTGGCTGGTCTTTTAATACCAGGCGAAGCACTTCGGGAATACTGGCGTTGCTAACATCGATGCTTACCGGCGTTGCATTGCGCAGTATTTCGTAATCGTAAAAGAAGGAGTAGTTGCTTTGTTGCTTTATCGCCGCAAAAACCTTTTCCAGTAAAACATTGTTACCTGAAAAAGAGATTTGTTGCGACCGCGTTTTAGCAGCTAAATGCAAACAGCACACTGTTAATAATACAGCAGTAATTTTCATAACCCTGGCTAGTTTTGTTGTGATACTAGGAATAGCAAAAAAAGGCAATACCCGAATAATTAATTGCATAGTTTTGTTTTGCAGGGGTGATGTAAAAAATAGTTGTTCGAAGATGATTATTTTGAAAGCCCAGGTAGCCGGGAGCAGGCCTAATTGCGCCCGGCTTTTATTTAATTATTGCTCAAGCACCGTAATTTGTTTTCCCACCAGCGTAAAACGGACGCCACTAAGTTCAAGTATTTTTAAGGAGGCAGCCAAACTTAATTCGCGTTTGAATTCTCCCACAAAACGATTGGCGGGAATAGCGCCTTCATACACCACGGAGATATCATACCATTTTTCAAATTGTTGCATAATGGTGTTGATATCGCATTTATTGAAAAGGAACAGTCCGTTTTTCCAGGCAATTGATCCTTCCATATCAGCTTTGTTAACAACAAACTGATTATCCTCGTAAATACCTTCCTTTCCGGGTTCCAATACAACCGAATTTTTCACAGACACCAGTTTAACAGCACCTTCCAGCAACGTGGTAGTGATTTTATTGTCGTTGGGATAGGCTTTTACGTTAAAATGGGTGCCCATTACCTGCACTTGTACCTCACCACTTTTAACAATAAAAGGAGCCTGTTGGTTGCTGGTTACTTCAAAATAGGCTTCCCCGGTTAGCATTACTTCTCTTCGTCTGGCTTCAAACTGCCGGGGAAACTTTAACGAACTGGCAGCATTAAGCCACACCCGGCTACCATCCACCAGGGTTAAATTGTATTGCCCCCCATTGGGAATAGTAAGGGTATTATAATCATTGGTGGAGGCGGGCGACGCTGTGTAATAAATACTGCCATCGGCATAATTAACATTAAGCCCCTTTGGCAACTGGGTATTCGCTTTATTTGCAGTGCTATCCAGTTGGATGCGGCTGCCGTTTCCAAGTGTGAGTATGGCCTTGTTTGTACCTGCGGCCACATCATTCTTGTACCGCTGCTCCACTGCCGCCAGGGATGGTTTCGTTTTGTTTGCAGCGGGAAACAGAAAGTAGGCTGCAGCGGCGAGTAACGCCAGCATAGCTGCTGCCACTTTCCAATTTACCAGGTTAACCTGCCTGGCCTGTGAACCAGGCCCGCAGTCAAGATAATTGAGGCGATTTTCAATATGTTGGTGCAGCGATTCCATTGTATCGTTATCTGCAGTGGTGGAGTTCACAAGCGGGTAATACAAATCTGTTACTTCCGATACGTCTTCATAGGAAGCAGTGGAAAGCCATGTATCAAAATCATGCAGGTCAGTTGTACTGCACTTGCCCTTAGCTAGCAATGGTAATAATTGCTTAATATCAGCAGTAGTCATTTATAACATCTTTTACTTAAGACAATTTCCAACAGAAAAAAGACACCCCTACCTCCATATATATTTTTAGCATGAAACCTGAGGGTTGTAGGGAGCAGTAAACTGGCTTTGGGATTAGCGCCAATACTGGCTGGAAGCAAGGCAAATGTTATACACCGATATTTAAGAAGGTGTTTAGTAAGTTAATGAAGGGGCTGCTAGTCACCGTTTGATCGGGTGGCAGAAGACGCTTCGTATTGGGTAGGGAGATATTAAATTAGGTATAAAGGGCCCCTATCCATACAAACAACAACCTAAAATTGCTACCAGCCATTCCGCATTTTTTCGCAGATAGTCTTTAATAAAAGCAGTGCCACTGTATAATTGTTGCTTAACACGCGATTTGGAAATATGCAGCCTTTCGGCAATCTCGCCGAGGGTAAGGTCTTCTTCGGTGCTCAGTAAAAAGATCAGCCTCCTTTTTTCGGGTAGCTTTTGAATTGCTTGTAATGCCGTTTTATAATAGTCGTTGTACAATAAGTTTTCTTCCACCATTGTATGAGCAGCATTAACCCGCAGGTTTACGCTATGATGCAACCGGTTTTTATACTCATCGTGCTTTAGGTAATTGAGTAGTTTATTTTTTGCAGATTTACGCAGGTAGGCTTCAAAGTTTTGAATGGTAAAAAGCATTGCCCGTTTTTCCCATATATTGATAAAAATCTCCTGAACTACTTCTTCCGTTATAATTTTAGATTCATTGGTGAACCGGAAAATGTATTGGTAAATCTTTGCCTGGTATTTTCGGTGTAACACTGCATAGGCATCGCGATCGCCCTGCGCTATTTTTTGTAACAAATAGGGTTCTCCCCCACCGGGAACGTTACCTGGTATTTTAACTGCTTGTTCACTCATCTGACATTGCAAACATATAAAATTAAAGACCATGATTGTAAAACAGGGTATACCCTGATTGGCCATCAATCAAAATAAACCAAAATGGATTTATGGAACAAGGCCATGCCTTTTTACAGAAAGTGATGCCAGGTTGGTTAGAAATGATTGACTTATTACCGAAGCTGCGATGTATCTACCCTGGTAGGCGTATCCGCCCCGGCGATGATGGAGGTAGCACTAATGGCGATTGCTTTTATTATTGATGCCATATTGTTAAGATCGAGGGTATGTATCTCATCAGTTACTTTATGATAATTGGGTTCGCCATCCATTTTAGAGGTGGAGATGGTATGTGCCGCCACGCCAAGCCTTGCCAGGGTAGCATTATCGGAACGATAAAAAAGTTGCTGTTCGGGATAGGGATCCGGATGGAAAATGAAATTGGTTCTTTCAAGATTCTTTTGAAGTATCGTACCCAAATTCGTCTTTTCGAAACCGGTAATATAGGCTGAGTTATCCCCCCATTTTGATGGTGTACCAATCATTTCAATATTGAACATAGCGACTACGCTGTCTGGCGTTAACTGCTTTGAAAAGTATTGGGCGCCGTAACCGCCCATTTCTTCCGCAGTAAAAGCCGCAAAGACGATGGTACGATGATTGTTACCTAATTTCTTAAAATAACTGGCCAGCAATATTACTGCTGTTGTACCTGCGGCATCGTCATTTGCGCCATTATAGATAGAGTCTTTTTTGCCGGCGGCTTCTCCTTCGCTGGGAGTACCGGTACCTAAATGATCGTAATGTGCCGAAAATATTACATACTCATTGGGTCGGGTTGATCCCGGAAGCATTCCAACTACATTATTCAGCGCCTTTTTCTCAATCTTGTTTTGAAGGTTGATGGAAAAAGAGTTGACCCTGGTAGCACCAAACACAAATATCACTGTATTACTGCCAGGTTCAGCAGCTATCTTTTCCATTTTTTGAATGGTACGGACACGGGAGTTAAAGGAGGGGTCTACCAAAACCAGCAAGTTCTTCCTGGCCTGGTAATATTTATAAAATTGTTGACCGAAGTTTGCGCCCTTCTCAATTTTAACCACTTCCACTTCATCCTTCTCTGTTAATACAACCTGCTGTTGAAATGAAAAACCGGCTATTAAAGAGTCGGGCACAGCTATACCATCCAGCGTAACAGCTAACGATTGACTGGTGGACTGGTACATTAAAAATTTCTGGCGAAAGCCCGGTGCACCATTAAAAGGTTGAAGCCCTGCTTTTTTAAATTCCTTTTCAATGAATAAAGACGCCTTTTCAATACCTGGCGTAAAGGTTCGTCGGCCCGCCATCTCATCGGAAGACAATTTCGTCTCAATGCGTTTAACTTCCTTTACCCTAATTATTTTATTAATTAACTGCGCCTGGGTGATTTGCCATATTGCCAGGTAAAGAATACTTACAAAAATTCTCTTCATTATTTACTAGGCTTTTTTGATTTTAAATAAATTTAAATTCGGTTTGGAATTGCCTCGCTTGAATCCGTTACAAGCATTTTTGCCTTAAGCAATTTGACAGGATAACCCGTAATTGCATACTAAGGGAGGCGATAATTTGGGTAGGTTTAATACCACCTGCTGCATTTTACCGGGAATGCAATATACGAAGGCTGCATATTATTATAACTCACCGTATTGGAAAGGGTGCGAAATTCTAATAGGAACAATTACATTGGGCCGCTACAATTTGAAAAAAAGTTGTGTCAAGAAAAGCGGCGGGCTTTTTGGGTTTGTACCGCAATGGAGGCAATGCTTACATAAACGAGCAGTGTATTTTTGAATTACCGTAAGTGTGTTATTGAAGGTGCCTAAGATATCCAACTTTCCTTTTTAAAGTACGCATTACCCTTCAATTAATACCTGCCTATATTTTCAAACGCTTACTTCCAATAAAAAAATTTTTTTCTGTGTTAATTTTAAATCCTACTTTTATAATCCTTACTACCTCTACTACACCTTCATCCGATGTTAAGCCCCCGTTGTTTTCTATTTTTTAATCAACGATTAATTTCCATTTAATCCTTTTGAATTAGCCGATCAATTTGTGCTGATCTTTATTCATACGTGAATAATTTTCCCCAAATAGCTTCATCCTTTCCAATCTTCTCCTGAAAAACTTTTGGCCCTGTTTTTTCGTATGCTTAGTAGGTTTACGCCTAATAAGAAGAAGCTTAAAACATCCATACATTTTAACATGAACTATTAAAATAAAATGCTGTTTTTTCAAAATATACCGTCACCTTAAACTAACAAACAATGGAAAATTTTTGCACCGCCTATACCAAAGTGATAGAAAATAAAACCTATTATTTTGTAAAAAAATACCTCACTTTTCCGGAATTCAAGGATGTTTCACCGGTATTGGAAAGCTATGGTATGCACGCCGATTTTAATAAGGCCTGCAATATTGCCGGGATACAGGATACTTTGCTACGAGAGCAATTGCTTCACGAAGCAGAAGGTACCATTCAACATGCAAAAGTGATTGATTTGAACACTGCCTCTTTTTCCGGCAAAGCTGCAGCCAACTAGGCTGATATTTATGATCGTTGCTATATGGTTAAGGTTCAAACTATTCCGTTAAAAGGCATTGCTTCCCTTGTTTCCCGTGCTCCCCAAAACTGTAAATTCGGTGTTGGTGCGGCCAATTTCAAATTTATTACTGGCATGCCTGTTTTATATTCCCTTGGTTGTGTGGTTCAGTATAGCAAAAAGCCATCATTTTTGTATTAGGAAGTAACGTCCTTTTTATTGCACAGCTATCTAAAAAATAAAAAAGGGCCAGGATAAAAATCCAGCCCCGTTTTAAAATCCAATATCCTATGAAAAACCGATACAAATGTAACGGTTAGTTTTAAACCGTCCTATACCCATTAGTGGGTATTTTTTTGGTAAAATCTCCTTACCTGAAATGTAATCGATTGTATTTTCAACTGACGCGTATTCTCTTTGACAACCCTTTTTAAATCATCACTTCAATGGCTGCAGCAGGTATTCCAGACCGTTCATCTTAATTTCATACAGCGTTCCTAATAAAATGCCCAACTTACCCTTCGGAAAGCCTTTCCGCTGAAACCATTCTAAATAAGAAACTGGTAAATCGCATAATACCTGGCCCTTAAATTTCCCAAAGGGCATCTGCATTTTTACCAATTGTATTAAAATAGAACCATCAGGTTTGCCTGTCATATCTTCCATTTGCTCACTTTTTAGCACGAAAATAGTATAGAAACTGGTAGGCGGCTGTTTGAATATTTCGAAATCTCGTCACAGTGTAAGAAACGCTGTTTATATATTTAATTGGAATGGCTACAGTTTCCTGTAGCTGGCAATTACTCATTGTTAGGTAAATTTGAGAAGCATTCAAAGACTGCAGTTCAATGCAGGTTTGCCCGCCAATGTTTGATTCACTTTAATGAAAGCAAGTGACACCAACTGCCTCTGAAAATTTTGCCAATCGAAGTTCAACGTTCTTCATTTGTCGTTGCTATTAAGGCCTTATAATCTTCCCTTACCGGCTGAAAAACATCAATTAAGTTACAATCAGTTAGCGCAACGCCAGCGTGTTTAGCATTTGCCGGTATTACAGCTACCATTCCGGGTTCGAGCATATAAATTACTCCTTCCATTTGCATTTCGAACCTGCCCTCCATTACATGGGTAACCTGCTCATGAAAATGAGCATGTTCCGGGAGCCTGCTTCCCGCCTTTACTTTCCAATAGGCAATCGTCATATTACCGGTATGTACCATTTTACCTAAAAAACCCGGAATGAGTTCAATTTCAGCAATTTTTGACAAGTCATATATTGGCATATAAATATTTTAGGTATTAATATAAAGAACATAATTCTACTTTGACAAATTTAAAAGCCGTAGGCTATACCTAATTTGTCAAAGTAGCAATAATGTAAGCCTGTTTTTTCGATCTAAGTGAAATTGAATCCTGGCCATTCTAAAAAAGACCAATTTTTTAAAAGTGGTTGGCCTCGCCATTAAAACAACAACCTGTAAAGAGTGTCTCAACACGCGCTTTTTACTATCCCGCTTTCTAAATCCGCCATTTATCACTAAATATTACCGATCATCCAAATGTTTTATATGTCTATTTTTTGTCCTTGTGGCTGAAATCCTTTGCCATAAAGGATTTTAGGTTTTATAAGCTATTAGCCGCTGCCCGCTACTGCAAAATAATAAGTACTTTGTGTTGCATAGTACTGAATATTATATTAGCTTTGTTCTATCAAAAGAAAACAACTACTCAACTTTAAAACATCAAGTCATGAAAAAGCATTCAAACAACTACTTCGAACAAATTTGCCAGGTGCAAATAAAAAATTTAATCAGTATCGTGGATGAAACTTTGGGTACCGACATCACTTCATCCAAAAAAAGGGCTTTTACAACCGCCGATCTTTGGAACGTACAGCGCAATCGTAAAAATTTTATTCAAAGACGGTATTCGTTATAACAATTATATCAAACATAAAAACTTACAAAAATGAAAAAGCATTCAAACAACTACTTCGCAAAAATCAGCCAGCTACAATTAAACAACTTAATCAGCATTGTGGATGAAACCCTGACTACCGACATTACTCCAGCCAAAAAAACGGCCTTTACAACCGCTGATCTTTGGAACGTACAACGCAATTGTAAAAATTTTATTAAAAGACGGTATTCATTATAACAAT
>JBBQOJ010000002.1:0-19545 GCA_038330815.1 Chitinophagales bacterium
TTTACCGGGTGTACAATGGCTCTAACCCCGGTATTGGCTTGTCTTCCAATGGCTCAACAATTCTGCAATGCCTGCCTGCCATCGATACGTTTTTTATAAGCAATACAGCCAATAATCCGCCGGGTACGCTTTACACCGTCACCTACAATGATGGATCACCAGACCTGGTATTTCAACATCCGCCACCAACTTCCTTTATTCACACATTTACAAAAACATCCTGTGGTGCCACCGGCGGTATAACACCAAATACTTTCGTGGTTAGAATAACCGCTCAAAACCCATGTGGCACCTTAAACGGGGCAGTAGAGCCTGTGACAACCATTACTCGTCCCCAGGCAGGCTTTTCAATTTCTCCGGATAAAAACGCATGCCTCAACGCGCTTGTAAATTTTACCAACACCTCGAAAGAAGGAATAGTGGTTCAAAATAATGGTACCTGTGATAACGGGTCCATTGCCAATTGGTCCATCACACCCTCCACTGGTTGGACGGTGGCGAATGGTGGTATTGGCAATGCTAACCCAACTAACAACCCAACCACCTGGGGTAGCCAGGTATTGGGAGTTAGGTTTACAATCGCCGGCACCTATACTATTAAGTTAATTGTTCGCAACAATTCCACACCGGGCACTGCTTGCCGGATGGACAGTATTGTACAAACCGTTTGCGTTCGAAATCCGCCGCAGGCTTCATTTACCATGAGTAACCGAAAAGCCTGCTTAACCGGCAATCCCGTTATAACCAACACTTCTCCCACCGGTTTATGCCAGGCAGATACTTACAACTGGTCGGTGGCTTATGCCGATCCCCTGGGATGTGGAACCACAGGCAACAACGTTAATTTTATCAATGGCACATCTGCTACTTCTGTCAACCCGCAATTGCAATTTGCTGCACCGGGCAGGTATATTATTCGGCTAATTACAACCGCTATCGGCACTGGTTCCTCCTGCCCCTCAGCAACATTCACGGATACCTTTATCGTAACCGGTAGGCCCAAGGTAACCATCAATCCAATCAATAGTATCTGTGCCAATAATACCATTAGTCCTGCCGCCATTGTTTCTGGGTGTTATGCAGACAGTTCCTTGAAATACGAATGGAGCTTTGCCAACGGATCACCCTCCGGCTTTACCGGTGCTGTTCCTGGCCTGGTCAGTTATTCTTTACTTGGCTCCCACCCGGTGCAGTTAACGGTATCCAATGAATGCGGTAATACGGTAGCCAACGCCAGTGTAAATATCATCGCTCCCCCGGTGGCTGCTGCCGGTCCTGATAAGGAAACCTGTAGTCGTTCCCCCATTGTGATCGGCCAGGCAGGAACGCCCGGCGTAAGTTACCAATGGGCCCCTGCCACGGGTTTATCCAATGCGTCAGTTGCCACTCCAACGCTTTTACGCGTTTACACCGGATCAGCACCCGATACTGTTTATACCTACGTGGTAACAGCATCAGCAGGTGCCAACTGCACGTCGACAGACACGGTATTAATTACGGTGAAAAAGCGCCCTGCAGTAATGGTAACACCTGCGCTACCGGTGATTTGTGCCGGCGCTAATGTGCAACTGGTAGCTTCAGGCGCCGGTAGTTATGCCTGGACGCCAATATCAGGTTTAAGTAACCCTGCCACCGATACCGTAATTGCTACCCCTTCGATAACCACCCGGTACCAGGTAGTAGGACAAACGGCCAATGGCTGTTCAGATACGGTAGCCATCACCGTGGTGGTTCAACCTTTCCCAATAGTTTATGCAGGCAACGATAGTACCGTATGTAATAACACGACCGGGGTACGATTTGGCGGACTTCCTGCAGGCGGTACCTGGTCTGGCGCAAATATAAGCCCGGCTGGTTTGTTCAACCCGGTGGCTGCCGGTAATGGTACCTACTGGTTGAAATATACCGCCACACTTAACCAGTGCAGTATTGCAGATAGTTTACGCGTTACCGTTATTGACCCGCCGGTGGTTAATGCGGGTGCGGATACTACTATCTGTCAATCCCAGGCATCCTTCTCTTTAACCGGTTTTCCGGCGGGAGGTACCTGGTCTGGTAGTGCTTTCATCAATTCGCAAGGCCGCTTTACACCGTCTGCACCAGGATCCTATGCGTTAATATATTCCTTTGGTTCAGGCTCCTGTATTGACAAGGATACATTGGTGATGACGGTGGTTGGTGGAATCATTAATAATATAATTAGTGCCAATCAATCGGTATGTGTTAACCTGCTTCCGGCAATTATCAATGGCCAGGTAGCTACGGGTGGTAATGGACTACCGGTGTACCAATGGCAACAAAGCACCGACAGCACCTCCTGGTTAGATATCAGTGGTGCAACCGATATAAATTACCAGCCACCAGTGTTAAGCCTAACCACCTTCTACCGGAGAGTTGCCAACACCATTCTTTGCAGCGGTCCGCAGGCAAATGCCAGCGCCCCGGTTAAAATTACCATCCGTCTAAATGCACAGGCATTGTTTACTGCAAGTCCGGTGGTTTCCTGTGCGCCATTCAAACTTTCAAATTCCATCACCCCCACGCCTTTCCCTGGTAGAAACGGTACCTACCAATGGTACGCCAATGGTAACCTGATCGGTACCAATAATACCGGCCTGTTTCCTGGATATACCATCCTCAACCCGGCGGATACGGTCCTCCTGCAACTAAAAACCATCAGCCCCTTTGGTTGCCGGCCGGATAGTATTCAGCAACAATTTGTTACGGTAATTACCGCCATTGCCTCCTTTATCAAAGACACCAGTGCGGGTTGCGGACCATTGCCGGTTAGCTTCGTCAATACTTCCAGTATACTCAATAACAACATTCAATATTTCTGGAATTTTGGTAACGGCATTACCAGCACTGCCCTGCAACCGGGCACCATCACTTTTAACAGCAGCCCGTTTTTTAATGATACTACCTACCAGGTTAGTTTAAAAACGTACAACGGTTGCGATACCACTAACTGGCGCGACAGTGTAAAAATCCGCGCCAACCCCAGGGCAAGATTTGGGGTGGATACTACTTTTGGTTGCTCCCCGTTTACCGTGCAAATCAGCAATACTTCACCGGGTGGCTCCAACACTTATTACTGGGATTTTGGTAACGGGGTGCGGGATACTACTTTTGCTAATGGCGTATTTAATTACACCTATAATATTGGTAATGCTGTAGACACTTTCACCATACGGCTGATTGCCCAAAACCAATGCCGCAGGGATACACAAACCCTCAATGTAAGAGTGGCGCCCAACCTGATTCGCCCATTGATCAATATAAATAGTTCGCAGTTGTTTGGCTGTGCACCCCATATCGTTTCTTTTAATAATAATACCGCGGGAGCTACGGGTTACACCTGGAATTTTGGCGACAATACGCCGCAGGTGGTAACAAATAATAACCAGGCCAGTGTGCTACATACCTATACCGGAGCGGGTGTGTTTACGGTATCCATCGACATTTCCAATGGTTGCAGCGATACCACCGTTTTTAGAACAGTAACGGTATTTGCCAAACCAATTGCGGCCTTTACTACCAATGCGACAAATTATTGCGTGGGCGATTCCATCAGGATAACTAACACTTCGGCCAATGCCACCAACTATCGCTGGTTTTGGGGCGACGGAAGCAGCTCGGCAGGCACCGCTCCCGCTCACGCGTATGCGCTGTCAGGTCACTACAACATTTTGCTTCGGGCAGAAAGAACCAATGCATCCGGCATTGTTTGTTTCGATACCTTGGTAAGGTCCGTCACTATTTTAGCAAGACCAGTGGTTACAGTACAATCAAACATCAATGCAATTAATTGCGCCCCTTTTACCCTGGCTGTTACCGCAACGGGAATAATCAATGAATCCGTTACCTGGTATATTTATGATAGTACTTCCACGCCTGTCCTCATTACTTCCAATAGCATTTTAACACAATATGTTTTTAGCAAGCCGGGGAGTTTTTATGTAAAATTAGTGGCCATCAATGCACAGGGGTGCAGCGATAGCACAACAATAAATTTCACGGTGCGTGGTACAGCTGTGGCCGCATTTACGCCAGGAGATTTGTCGGTTTGTACCAGGGATACTACCGTTGGTTATATCAATACAAGCACCTATAATGGAACGGATCCTATTAGTTACCGCTGGCTGGTAGATGGTGCACTTATATCCACCGGTGCCAATTTTGTGCACCGGTACAATATATTGCCCGCAGTGGTATTGCCAAAGTTGTATACCACGCAGTTAATTGTTACCAATACGGTGGGATGCAGTGATACAGCAACTTCCGTGTTGCAAATGAACCCATTGGCCAGTGCCCGGTTTAGCATTACTAACCCCAACGACTGCGTGCCGTTTAAACCGGTGATTGTAAATGCGTCTACCTATACTACCAGCTACCGTTGGTTACTGAATGGAGTTTTGGTTAGCAATGCGGCGATTCCTGATATCGCTGTTCGAAGCGCTGCTACCTCATATACCATTACTTTGGTGGCAGATAATAGCTATGGCTGTAAACGGGATACTTTTATTCAAACCTTTACTTCGCGGGTGAAACCGGTAGCCTCGTTTGGTTTAAATGATACCCTCGGTTGCAGCGGGGTATTAAATGTGGTTATTACCAATCAAACCAATGGTGCAACAGGCTATACCTGGAATTGGGGCGATGGGTCGGCTGTTACCTCCTTAAATAGTCCCACTCATTTATACAATACACCCGGACAGTATTTGATTACCCTGGTTGCCAGTGATGGCGTTTGCCTGGATACGACCGAGCGGACGGTCCGCGTATCTACTAAGCCGGTGGTGGATTTTGCTGCGGATCAAACCATCACCTGTGATACTGCCCGGGTACAGTTCACCAACCTTACTGCAAATGCCGGCAGTTATACCTGGAGTTTCGGCGATGGTTCGGTGAGCAATGCAATTAATCCGGCCAGGTCTTTTCCGCCCCGCACGGTTCCCTACACCATAAAACTGGTAGCTTCCAGCGCTTTCGGATGTAAGGATTCACTTGTAAAAGCCAACCTGGTATTGGCAAAAATTCCGCCTGCGGGTGATTTTCTTATCAGTCCAAACCCGGTAATTACTGTACCCAATTATACTTTCAATTTTAACAACCTTACCGTTAACCAAATAAATTATAAATACTTGTGGTCGTTGGGCGATGGCAGTTTTGCCGGCACCCGTAATGTAACCCATAAGTATGCGGATACCGGAAACTACACGGTTCGGTTAATTGTGCTGGATACCATTACCAACTGCCTGGATACTACAACGCGGATTGCCAGGGTGGATGGATTTCCTGGATTTTTATATGTACCAAATGCCATCTGTCCCAACTGCCTGCAATCCAACCTGCGTGAATTTTTACCAAAGGGCGCCGGCCTAAAGGAGTACCGCTTACAGATTTTTACCACCTGGAATGAATTGATTTTTGAAACCAGGGCACTCGATAGCAAGGGCGCACCGATACAGGGTTGGGATGGCAGGTACAAGGGTGCCATTGTGCAACAGGATGTATATGTGTGGCGGATAGATGCTACTTTTTTAAATGGAACCGAATGGTTAGGTATGATTTATCCCGGGGACGCAAAGTATAAGAAGGTGGGCACCATAACGGTGGTGAAGTAGCAACCGTATTTCAGTTTTTTTGCAATTAGTGGAGGCGCTACCTGGTTTAAACAAGGTTGATTTTACTGGGGGTTATCACCTCCGCAAAGCAATATTTTTTTATCACAAATAATTTTTATGAAAAAGATACTGACTTTATTTTTCCTGGCGCCGGTAGTAATGCCGGTAGCACAGGATCCTTTTTTTTCTCATGCATTTAATTCACCGTTGACGCTGAATCCGGCGTCGGCAGGCAATGCCGAAATGGACCTTCGTTTCACGGCAACGTATAAACGACATTTTTTAAATGTGCCATCAGGAATGCAGTTTGCAGCTGTGGGGATAGATCGTCATATAAAAAACCTGCATGGTGGTGTGGGCCTGTTGCTCACCAATTCCAGGGAAGGATACATGGCAAAAAACAGCCTGCATGCGATGTATAGCTATGCCTTGTGTTTACCTAACTCACGCCTCCACCTGGGGTTACAGGCAGGGGTGGCCAACCGGGGCCTTAATTACAATAAGTTATATTTTTCCAACCAGCTCGACACTACCGGCATTATACCCGGATCTGTTTCAGGGGTTGACCTGGCCCTGAATAACAACAAGTATTTTGCGGATTTTGCTGCTGGGTTTATATATTATTACGGGGATAGCTGGATGTTTGGAGGCGGGGCACATCATATCAACCAGCCGGATGAATCGCTTACCTCTAATACCTACAGCCAATTGCCAAGGAAATGGTTTGGGTATGCGCGGTATAAATATAACCTGGATGAGGAGGGAGATAGTTATTTACTGCCCAGTGTGTTGCTATACAAACAAGCGCAGAACAGTTCTACCGGGCTTGGCTGCGAATACAAAAATGCCCGGATGGCCATTGGCGCCTGGTACAGAACTAATATGAACTTCAATAGCAGTGATGCTTTTGTGGTTACGCTTAGCCTCGATTTATTTGACCGGCGCTACAATGAAACGGATCGCGTTCGTGTAGGAATGGCCTATGATGCTACCACGGGTAACCTGGGTTTTTCCCGAAGTGCAGGTAGCGCCGAGGGTGCATTTACCTGGGAACGCTTAACTGCCAATGGGATAAGATCTGATGAGCGTTGCGATACGGATTACCGTATGAATGGAACGCCCTGCCCCCAACGTTTTTAATTACACTAACGCCTTGGCATAGTCGCAATAGCGGTGTTGAAGCTTTTGGGCAGTCTCCTTTAAATTTTAAAAACTTGCTGTAGCTGTTAATACGCCTTTTTGTGGCCTCATTTTAAAGTCACGGGAAATAAGACAGGCAAAAAGTAAATTTACCGCTTACCTGCAGCGGGGCTATATTTTTTCATTACGATCCAATGGCATAAGCCACCTGTTAATGAACGCATCACCTTTACCAGCCTGCGGCCTACGTGTATTTACTTTTAAAGGGTATGAGTAAACATTCTTCTAATGCCGTAGGCCAGTGGAGAGCGTCCCGCCTCCAGGAACAGTGTGTAACCTAAAAAGAATCGGACACGCTACGGGCAACACATCAGTAACAATAAAACCAAATGGGAATAAGCGTGTTTGGTAAATAACACCGATGCTGGTAAACGCCTGTTTAAAAAAGGGAAGTAGCTAAAAAAAGAGTGGCCAGAGATAAAAATCTCCGGCCTTGCTTACCTCTGAAACCACAAGAAAAAACGTTTCAATATTTTTATAAGGATATATTATTGGTAAAATTCAACACACAGATAGATAAAACTATTGGGATGGGCTTTCATTAAGATTGGAGAAACTACGTACTGAGCAGGGTGTAAAAGTAGTATTTTTCTTTAATAAATATAATTTTTTTTTATAAGAATTTTAGAATTGGCTTATTTCCTTATTTGCCCGGGCATTTACTTTTTCTATTTTGAGATTATACCACCATACCGGGGCAGCTTTTTTCATGAGGGTATCAATACTACGCATCCCCAAAATTTTCCAGGCCCCGTTTAATTTTCCTTCCAGGTCGTTTTGTAAAGCCCGCAGGCTCATAGCAAAGCCACTGTCAATATACTCCATGTGATGCCAGTAGCCCGCCGGCATATACAGCGTATCGCCGTGATCCAAAATAACCTCATAGCCTTTTGCATACCTGGCAGCGGGGTAGGTATGGTAATCAAACTGTTCGTAGTAACGGGTGAAGTCCGCAATGCTCAATACTTCCCAGGGTTTGCGATACAATTTAAATTGCTCCTCATGCGGAAAGAGCAGCACTCTTTTTTTACCCAAAAACTGGGTATGCAGTATATGGCTCATGTCGATATCAAAGTGCATATGGGTGATAGCGCCCGCTCCTCCAACAAAAAGCATTGGGAATTTTTTAACAAATCCTTTCATCAGGTACTCGGGCCAGGTGAAGTCGTTGACCAGTTCGGGGGCATGTTGAAACAGGTTAAATAAAAATACCCTTAACTCAAGCGGGCCATCCTTAATCAGGCGCAGGTAGTCACCAAACTTCATATATTCATCCGCAGTATTAATGGGCGTATAAGCGTCGCTCTTTATATTATTATAAACGCCCACCGTTTTATCACCTACCTTATTGATAAAATAGTCCCAGTTCCATTTATTAAAGCCTTCCCATTGCCTGGCC
The DNA here is from genome assembly GCA_038330815.1 of Chitinophagales bacterium. Lineage (GTDB taxonomy): Bacteria > Bacteroidota > Bacteroidia > Chitinophagales > Chitinophagaceae > Ferruginibacter. The sequence goes on from JBBQOJ010000002.1 coordinate 8,227, forward strand.
AGCCCGGTAATCACCAATGGCTTCTTTATATCATAATAATTTTTTTTAAAATCTTCGGGCGAAATGTCGGCTATTTTTTCAACGGGCGTAAGCTGCATATTGATTGTTTAAAGCGCCGAAATTACAATTTTATAACAGTAATCATGGTTGCTGTTGTAGCAAAGGCAGTAACAGATGGGATAGCGTTACTATAAAAAGCCTTTATCACCTGTTTTTGGAATTAAGCAGAATAAACATTCACAAATAAAAAGATAAAGAAAGCCTGGCGGCAAGAATATTAAAAACTAATAAGTGTTAGTTTTGATGAAAAACCAAGGGATGGCTAAAATACTTACCAGTAAGAACAGTACCAAAAAAGAAGAGATCATTAAAAACGCAGCCGCCCTTTTCAAGTCAAAAAGTTATTCCGCTGCCTCTATGCGTGACCTAGCGGAATCCCTCGGGGTGGAGGCCCCCAGCCTGTATAACCACATTGGGTCAAAAAGTGAATTGTTACAGGCTATTTGTTTTAAAACAGGTAATAAGTTTACAGCGGAGATTGCCCTGATTGAAAATGGCGATTTGCCCCTGTTGTTAAAAATCGAAGCCATTATACGCTTTCATATCAGTATGATGCTGGAGAATTTTGATGAAGTATATGTAGCCAACCATGAATGGATGCACCTGCAGGAACCCCACCTGGCCGACTTTTTGGCCATTCGTCGTAGTTATGAGAAAAGCCTGTTGCAATTGGTGGAAAGCGGGATAGCCAGCGGTGTACTGATGAATACCAATCCTTACGTGGCGGTGCTTACCATTTTATCGGCCGTTCGTGGCCTTGAATTTTGGCAACGAAATAAGAAAAATGTGTCCCCCCGGGAATTGGAAGATGACATGGTAAATCACTTATTAAATGGAATTGTAAAATAATTGTATGTCGGCACATTTTCATTTGCTTAAGGTTAAAACGGTAAAAAAAGAAACCAGCGATTGCGTGGTTATTACTTTTCACCTGCCTGGAAACCTACAGGAAATATTTAAGTTTTCCCAGGGCCAAAACCTCACCCTCAAAAAATCAATTGATGGGGAAGAGCTACGCCGCACTTATTCAATTTGTACCGCGCCCTACGAAGGGCAACTTAGCATTGCAGTGAAGAAAGTGGATGCGGGCAGGTTTTCCACTTATGCCAATGAAGTGTTGCAGCCGGGAGATACGCTGGAGGTACTCGCTCCCACCGGCAGTTTCTTTTCAACCCTGGATAGTACGCACCAACAAAATTACCTGGCTTTTGCAGCAGGCAGCGGAATCACCCCGGTAATCAGCCTTGTTAAGGCAACCCTCGCTACCGAACCCGGCGCTACCTTTACACTGGTGTACGCCAACCGATACCGGCAAAGCATTATTTTTTTTGAAGAACTTGCCGCTCTAAAAAACAAGTATATGAACCGGTTTAACCTGGTACATGTACTTAGCCGCGAGCAAACGCCTTACAGCCTTCACCAGGGCAGAATTGATGCCGGCAAACTAGCTGAAATGGGCAAGTTAATAAACTATGTACAGATGGATGAAATATTTATCTGTGGCCCGGCGGCTATGACCTTTTCCATAAAGGAGTACCTGTTGGCTTCAGGCATAGCACAAAGAAAAATACATGTAGAATTGTTCAACGCTGCCGGGTTGGCAAATCAACCGCAGCCACTGAAGAAGGCTACCCTTCCCCAAGGGGTAAGCAGTAATGTGTCCATACGTCTCGACGGCAGGTCGTTTGATTTTAAACTTGCATTTGGGGAAGCGTCTATCCTGGAGGCTGCTTTAAAAATGGGCGCCGACCTCCCCTATGCCTGTAAAGGGGGCGTTTGCAGTACCTGCCGTGCCCTACTTATTTCAGGAGAGGTTTCGATGGATGCCAACTATGCGCTCGGGCCCGATGAATTGGAAAAAGGATTTATCCTTACCTGTCAAAGTCATCCCCTAACGGAAACCATCGTGATTGATTTTGACACCCGGTAAAAAGATCGTGCTATTTTATTCCACTTGGTTACCTGGATGTTGAAACCGGCTGACTAAGCAAACAATTGACTGCCTGCCGGTAACTGTTGCAGGGTAGCATGACTGAATAATTTCTTTTTCCGCCTGCTGATCTGGATTATTTCCCCGTTAAATAAAGAAAGACCGCTAGTGTTGTTCACCTCAATTACAAACATCTTGTTTACCAGGTGGGTTCTATGTATCCTGCAAAAAATGTCGCAGGGCAAATTACCCTCAAACCAATGCAACACTTTTGCAACCACCAGCGGACGCTCGTTGGTAAAATAAATTTTACTATAACTGCTGCTGGCTTCCACGCGAATGATATGTTGAACGAATACCACTTTATCGCCTCGGTTGGTGGGTATGGTCAATTGATCCATGCTTACAAGGTTGAGTTGCTTATTTTTATTTCTAATAGCATTGGCGCTTAGCCTAATGAACCGGGCGCTTTAGGCAAAGCCCGGTTACTATTTACCTGCCGCAGTTGCTATTGCGTTACATTTAATTGCGATTGTAATACTACCCCGCTGCCGGTTTTAATTTCTACTCCTCCACGCACGGTTAATGGTTTTTTATTGACAAATTGGCGGTTGCCTGCCCTGATTACTGCGTCAATTACTAATCTGCCAATGGTAGACGGCATTTGCTGGCCACCAAATCCATCCTGCGACCCACCTGCTGTGGTGGAAATACCATTGCCAAAATAGAGGATGCTGTTCATGCCAAAATTATAGGGGCAACTAATGGCATTACTGATATTGCCAAAAGGCGGGTCAACAATTTCGAGGCTCCCCGCAGTGAAACTAAACGCCTGCATGGCCGGAGCTGCTTCAAAAAGGAACAAACCATTCTCCACCGCTGTTTCTTTTACACCGGTATTACCATCGATAGATATTTTGCCGCCGCTCATGTTGAGGGTACTGGCCGAATTGAACTTCATCCTCCCCCGGATGTTTATATTTCCGTTGGTAATGGAAAGGATACCATAGTTGTCAAATAAATAATTACCATCGTCTGGCTGACCGATATTGAGGTTGGTGTTGGAATTGTTTAACACCAATGTGCCGCCTGTATTAATCCTGATGGCCCTGCAGGTAAGGGAAGTGTCCAGGGTGATGGTATGCCCGGTACTAATAATGGTAGAGTCACAAATATCGGGCACAACGCCCTTGCTCCAAATTGCTGGATTTTTAAAACTACCACTGGCAATCGAAATATTGGTGCAATTATAATAGGCGGGTAGGGCCAGGTTAAAGTCGATGGTATCCCTCATGCCATTGTATTGCAGGTAAACCTGCGAAAATCCTTCGCCCAATGCAGTAAACCGGTGAAGTGATACATCGTAGGTTAACAAGGTAGGCTGTTCAATGGTTACCTGGATACCAGAGGTGTTGGATGGCAAACCGTACCAACCATCATTATAGCTTACTTCGAAGGTGGGGTAATAGGGGACACCCACGTTCAATGTAGCCACACCCGGGGTAACCCGAAAATTCTGCAGGGTTGCAAGGTTGGCTACCGAAAGCTGCAGGGTATCAATATAGGCGGTGGTTCCCGTTGGTTTATCATATACCGCTACGGCCCACAGTAACTGGCTGCTGGGGAATGCCGGTTTTACCCTTATCGTTAATGCCTGCACGGCATCCCGTTTAAATACAAAGGAATCGGCATTTTGAAAATTAATTTTAATGTAAGCCAGGTCTGCCGTGTCTTTTATTCTAAAGGAAATTGTTGCCAGGCTATCGCCATAAAGGGTGTTGGCAGCTGATGGCCCGTCCAATACAATTTTGCTGGTATCATAAATGGTTGGACCAACATTTAATACTGCAGAAATGGCAGCAGGCCTGGAAACCACGGCTGGTTCGGGATCTGTATTGGCTGGTATGATGTCGGCAAAAGCAGTACTACTCAGGTTGGTGTTTAGCAGGTCAAGTACACGGTCGCCCACATCTACCCTGGCCAACATAGCGCTATGCCAGGCATTGATGTTGGCAGTGTTGTAGAATTTGGTTACACTGGGTATATTTTCCGGTAGCCTCGCCAACTGGCTGGCAAGGGGCACCACCAGGTCGCCATCTCCCAGGAAATTGGGAAAACCTTTCTGCGCGCTGTACCATTCCATAAAGGCTGGCCCCCTTGCGGCCTGGGCGAGTCTTAGAAAGGCAGTTAAGGTAGATTTGTTGGGTTCGGGCAATATCGTTCTTGCAGCCTCCAATACATTGGTGATAAAAGCCAGGTATTTGTCCAGACCCGCGAGGGTAGAAGCGGTACCGCTACTGATTAAATCCACATCTCCCACAATGAGGTGATGTTTTACGGGTGTTGCCACCATTTTTACGCCACCACTGTTGGTGGCAATTGCGAGGTTGCTAACAGCAGGCGATGCATCAAATTTGGTGGTAGGACTGCTATTGTCCGGTAAAATAAAATCAAATGGCAGTGGCTCATTGGGGTACCTGATATACAACTGGTACAGGGGTTCCTGCACCCATATTGGCGCCTGTGGGATAAACTGGTGCACAGCATCTCCCAGGGGAGAACCATTGTGTGGTGTATTAATGGTGATAAGTTTATGAACAAACCCCTTACCATAATTATTGAATTTATATTTCGTGGCATCGTCTGCATAATATTTGTCGGTGCGGTACCTGATGGCCGACCGAAGCATGATCCCGCCCATACTGTGGCAAACATAATCAACCTGGTTGGCTGCAAAACCCATATCCCTCATCGCAGCAATATTTCCTTGCAGGGAACTCAAGGCGGGAGCCAGGCTTAGGTCGCCCCCCAGCAGGGTGATGGCATTTTGTATAAAGGCAGCCCTGCCGTCCATTTTCATGGCGTGTGTGTATTTGAAGAGATTGCTGGTAACAAAAGGCACATTGGGGGAATGGGGGAAGCCGTCCCATGCTTCGGGGTAACTTGCCAATCCATGCACAAATACAGTGGGGGGCCTGGAAACCCTTATTAAAAAGTCGACAGAGTCTTTGGTATCATTGTTATAGGTAACTAATACTTTTACCGTATCCTTTCGTTCCTGGGTGCGTGAATAAATGCTGGTTTCCCTCAAACTGAAATCCGTAGGCGCCACGTACCAAAACCAGTATTCGCCCTTTACCGTAGAGTCGATGCGATTGGTTTTACTCACCGTACCGCTATTGGCTTCATTGCTGTATTTAAGCAATTGTAAGGTATCTGCCCTTTTTAATCCCCCAAAAAAAGTAGCTTTTGATCCGTCAAAGCTTTTAATGCTTACCTCAACATCTTTGTAAGGTGGAACAGTATCATTGGGCCTCTTTATTTTTAGGTACAACCTCGAAACACCATCTGCCACCACCCCTTTTGCTTTTGCATTTGGCGAAGGAAAGCTATTGTCCCATACGAGCTGAACATCAATCTTTTTTTGTTTGTTCCAAAACGCTACCCCGTTATCAGAGGCAAGTAAAATTCTGCCGTTTTTTATATCGGCACAAACACCGGTGATATTATTGGAGGGCAAGCCATCCTGGGTGGTTAGCAATTCATACGATAAGGAATTATCTACCGAACCACCACTGTATACAACCAAACCGTTACTGGTGCCGATGTAAATATTCCCATCAGCATCTTCCGAAATGGCATTGATGTTAATGGTGGTGCCAGCCGGGAATACAGAAGGCATGTTAACACTGGTCCAAATACTGCCTTCCTTTACTACCATTCCGCCGCTGGCCAAACCAATCCACTGGCGGTTTTCGCTGTCAAAAAATATCGCATTAGGTCTGAATCCTACCGGTAATACGCTTACATTGGTATGATCGTACACGCCAAGCAGGGTGCCTTTGTTACTCAATGGGTGGTACCTGATGATCTGGCTTTTACTAAAATTGGTGAGTGTCCCTACCCAGCATTCATCCCTGTTACCCCCAATTGAAATACAGTTGGGAGTACGGGCTGCCAGCAAACTCACGTAGGGAAACACCTGTAAACCATTGGTTACCTTGGTGAAATAATCAGTCGTGGCATTTAACCCTACAGAAACGCCGCCGGCTGCGGTACTGCCACCGGTTATAAATGTACCCTGGGCTGCCCATATCCGGGGCAAGGTGGCCAGTACGCTAACCCTTGTGGTATCAATCCACAGGGAGCGAACGTTTCTGGTGGTTAACCCTCCACCCGGGGTGGCACTATAAAAACTGGCAGTTGCAAAGGGGTCGGTAAAATAGCTGATGCCACCACCGATATTGGAGCCACCTCCGATGGTGCCTGAAGTGCCCGACTGGGCGATCCATATACCGCCGTTTTTATCTGCTTTTATATCATTAATAAAAACATTCGGCAATTCCGGCATTTTAGTCCAGGAAAATACCAGGGGGTTGTAGCGATACAGGCCCTGGTATTGAGTGCCAGCCCAAATGAAACTATCCTTACCTATGGCAATGGTTTTAAAATTGTTGCCGGTAAATGCAGAAGTATTGGTGGTATTAAACAGCTGGAAATCAGGCAGCTGGCTTTTTACAGTGGTGGCTAGTGAAGCAAAAAGCACCAGTTGGGTAAGTATTTTTCTCATCGTAGGTTGGTTTAACTGGTGGGAAGCTAAGCCTGCCAGTTTGGTTAATTATTCAACAATACCTTATTCAGTGCAATAAGGGTATTAAATAAGGATTATTTAATCATTAACTAAGGGGGCCTGCAAGCTAAGGAGCGTAACAGGAAAGGTGATTTAATTCGAGGATAATGCGATTACAAAAACCTGGGCTAAAGGTTGGATAAAAATTTGCTACTTCAAATACTTACTTTGTAGTAGTTTTTATCCAGACGGCTTATGCTGTTCGCCATAGGATAAGCACAGATATAACAGGTGGCAATATAGTTAAAAATTATATAGTCAACTGGTAAAAAGATGGCGTTAAGTTCCGGGAAAGTTAATTTAACGCGAACTGTAGCTGCCTACAAACTTTTTCTACTAACAGTTGTTAGTTTTTAATATTTTTATACAACAAACCTTTCGTATGGATACACAGGAACTCAATAACCACTTTGAACTTAAAATTGAAGATGATTTTAAAATAGAGCCGAAGGACTGGATGCCGGAGGCTTATCGTAAAACCAATATCCGGCAGATCAGTCAACATGCGCACAGTGAAATAGTAGGGATGTTGCCGGAAGGTAACTGGATTTCGAGGGCGCCAACACTTAAAAGAAAGGCGATACTGATTGCCAAAGTACAGGATGAAGCCGGCCATGGTTTGTATTTGTATTCCGCGGCCGAAACCCTGGGCGCTACCCGGGAGGACATGATCGACGATCTTCATAGTGGCAAAGCCAAGTATTCCTCCATATTTAATTACCCCTCTCTCACCTGGGCCGACATGGGCGCCATAGGCTGGCTGGTAGATGGGGCAGCCATATTAAACCAGGTGGCATTGTGCAGAACCTCCTACGGCCCGTATGCCAGGGCATTAGTGCGCATTTGTAAGGAAGAAAGTTTTCACCAGCGACAGGGATTTGAAATTTTGCTGGTACTGAGCAAGGGTTCCGCTGCGCAGCGGGCCATGTGCCAGGATGCCATTAACAGGTGGTGGTGGCCCAGTTTGATGATGTTTGGACCAAAAGACAGTGAAAGCACCAACAACGATCAAAGTATGAAATGGAAAATAAAGCGGAAAACCAATGATGAATTGCGGCAGGACTTTGTAAACATGGCTGCCGATCAGGTAAAAATTTTAGGTATGAAATTACCGGATGAGCAACTACAATGGAACAATACTACTCATCAATACGATTTTGGGGAGATTGACTGGAATGAATTTTGGAATGTGGTAAAGGGCAATGGCCCATGCAACCGGGAACGATTATCAGCCCGGGTGAAGGCACACGAAGAAGGAGCGTGGGTGAGGGAAGCAGCCGTGGCGTATGCTGAAAAAAGAGCCAGCCGCGCAAAACAACAGGCAGCCTGACCGCCTGGAAAATATATGCTCAACAGCCCAGGGACAAAGCTGCAGTTGTTGGATTGATTTTTATAACTACTTACATTTAAATTAAACCTATGGCAACCCCTTTTAGAAAGTTTTTATACGGTGATATTCCAAATGAAGGTGGGGGAAGTGATGCACCATTGAATAATGAAGCAGACAAATCAACGCACCAGGGTAGATGGCCCTTGTGGGAGGTTTTCATTAGAAGCAAACAGGGATTGGATCACAAACATGCCGGTAGCCTGCATGCAGCCGATGCGCAAATGGCTGTGGAAAATGCCCGGGATGTGTACACCCGGCGGCAGGAAGGGGTAAGTATCTGGGTGGTGGAAAGTAAACATATTCACGCTTCCGATCCGGATAGTGCCGGCAGTTTGTTTGAACCCGCCTCGGATAAAATATACCGGTATCCCACTTTTTACGAGTTACCGGATGAATTGAAACATATGTAGCAACACCGCGGACATTCAGCCGCAAAAAACCTGAAAACGATATGCTCAGTCAAATACCGCTAACAGTTGATGAAAACCTGCCTGGTGAAACAGGTAGCGGAATGACAGAAAATAATACGGATTATATCCTTCACCTGGCCGATACCAACCTGTTGCTGGCACAACGCAATGCCGCCTGGTGTGGCCACGGCCCGGTGTTGGAACAGGATATTGCCATTACTAATATCTCGCTGGATTTACTGGGGCAGGCAAGAAATTTTTACCAATACGCAGCCCGGCTTTTTAACGAGGCAGCAATTTTACCTACCCATGAAACAACCGGCATCACCGGGGCTTCCCCGAAGGATGTTTTTACCGAAGATACTCTTGCCTACCATAGAACCGAGCGGGAATTTAAAAACCTGTTGATTACAGAGTTGCCCCGGGGCGACTGGGCACAAACTGTGCTCCGCCAGTTTTTTTGCAGCGCATATAGTTACCTGTTATACCAGCAATTACAACAAAGCAATGATGTAACGTTGGCGGCCATTGCCGAAAAGTCGATTAAAGAAGTTACCTATCACCTGCAATGGAGCAGCGAATGGGTGATAAGATTAGGCGATGGAACGGAGGAAAGTCGTAACCGGCTGGCCAATGCTTTCGACTATCTATGGCCCTACACCGGTGAGTTTTTTATTCCCGCATCTTATGAAGCGGGCAATACATCAGTTGTTAACCTTGCCTTGATTGAAACGGCATGGGCACAAAAAGTTAGCCAGGTGTTGGAGGAAGCTACCATATGGGCGCCTGCAGCAAAGCCCACCTATATGCACAGGGGCGGTAAGGAAGGCGTACATACCGAACATCTTGGTTTCGTGTTAGCCGAAATGCAATACCTTCAAAAAACCTATCCTGGCGCTCAATGGTAAGGCCTGCCAAAATAAAATAATACTACACCTTATGCCCATCCCCGGAAATCATCCACAGGAGTATACCACTTTCAACCACGAAACTGAAACAGCGCGGTTATGGGAGTTACTGGCTACCGTGGTGGATCCGGAGATACCGGTACTTAGTATTGAAGACCTGGGGATTGTGCGGTCGGTTACATTAAATAGTAAAGAAGGGCAGGAATGGGAAGGAAAAGTGATCATCACACCCACCTATTCCGGATGCCCTGCCATGGATGCCATCAGCATGGACATTCGGTTAAAATTAGCGGAACATGGATATGGTAAAATAACTTTACAATCTGTATTATCCCCAGCCTGGACAACCGGTTGGATGAGCGAAGCGGGCAAAGAGAAACTGAAGTTATATGGCATTGCGCCACCAGGGGCTGCTGAACAAATTTGTGACAAAAATTTGTTTGAAACAGCGGCGGCAGTGCAATGTCCCAGGTGCGGTTCCTATCAAACCAGCATGGTTAGCCGGTTTGGTTCCACTGCCTGTAAGGCTTTTTACACTTGCGGCGAATGCCTTGAACCTTTTGATTACTTTAAGTGCCATTAAATAATCCGGCTATTTTCATCCTAATAATCATCTTATACAATAAAGTATGCCTACCATCCTAGTTGAAATTAATAATGCCATTGCCACCATCACGCTTAACCGTCCTGATAAATTAAATTCATTTAACCGTGAAATGGCCCTGCTACTGCAAAAAACCCTGGATGACTGCGCTGCCGATGACTCAGTGAGGGCAATTTACTTAACTGGCAATGGGAAGGCTTTTTGTGCCGGCCAGGATTTAGCAGAACTGGTAGGCGATGATCCACCCGGCTTTGAGGTTATCCTCTCCCAGCATTTCAATCCAATTATTACCAGGATAAGAACGATTGAAAAGCCGGTGGTTTGTGCCGTTAACGGGGTGGCGGCAGGGGCGGGTGCCAATATTGCGCTTTGTTGCGATGTGGTGGTAGCAACAGCTTCGGCAACTTTTATACAAGCTTTTAGCAAGATTGGGTTAATACCCGATAGCGGGGGCACTTTTGTATTGCCCAGGTTAATTGGTTTTCAAAAAGCGAGTGCAATCATGATGCTGGGTGATAAAATTACGGCTGCCGAAGCAGAGCGGCTGGGGATGATTTATAAGGTATTTGAAGAGCAACTTTTTGCCCAGGAAAGTGTAGCGATTGCCACCAGCCTGGCCCAATTGCCTACCAGGGCACTTGCCTATACCAAAAAAGCACTCAATGCCTCGATGCACAATACCCTGCAGGAACAACTGCGGGAGGAAGACCGGTTACAGTTAAAAGCGGCCCACACCCAAGACTATAATGAAGGAATAGCAGCATTTATTGAAAAACGGCCCCCCGTATTCAAGGGAAGTTGATGAAAGCGCATGTAATAACTACAAAAAATGGCAGGATGAATTCTACCAACGCAAAAAGTGCCCATAACGTAGTGGCGCACATGATGACCCATGATCTTTTTAGTCAATGGCTTGGCATCAGGATATTGGAAACAAGGGAGGGGTATAGCAAAATCACTATGACGATAAGGCCCGAAATGATCAACGGCTTTGGCATTGTGCATGGCGGTATTGCCTTTTCATTGGGAGATAGTTGCTTTGCCTTTGCCTGCAATAACCGAAATGGATTATCAGTGGCCCTGGACACGGCCATTAATTTTATTAAGCCGGTGCAGGTAGGCGATGAATTAACCGCGGAAACAACAGAAATACATAATGGAAAAAGTACCGGTTTGTACCATGTAGCCATCAATAACCAACACCATCAACTGGTTGCTTTTTTTAAAGGCACTTGCTACAGAACCGGGAAGCAACTGATGTAGTGGAATGATATATCGTTACCGGCAAGGCCAAACATTTCCTCCGAACGTTACCTCGTACCCATCTACAAAATTGCCTGCAACAAAAAGGTGGCAGGTATGTCACAAAACTTATTGATATGATTTA
>JBBQOJ010000003.1:0-19163 GCA_038330815.1 Chitinophagales bacterium
CTTAATGGTTTCATTGGCCTGCATACAGCCGATGATGCCGGGCAATATGCCCAATACGCCTGCTTCTGCGCAATTAAGTACCTCCCCGTCTTTAGGCGGATTTGGAAACAGGTCGCGGTAGTTTGCCGCCGGTACTTCCTCCGTTCCGCCATGATTAAATATGGCCACCTGCCCTTCAAATCGTGCAACAGCGCCATAGACGAGGGGTTTTTGCATCAGTACGCAGGCATCATTGACAAGGTAACGGGTGGCGAAATTATCGGAACCATCTACCACCACTTCATACTGCTGCAGCAGGGCCAGTGCATTGGAAGTGGATAAACGTTGATTATAGGAAACAATATTTATATCCGGGTTCAACCGTTTCAACCAGGCAGCGGCCGCAATAGCTTTCGACTGGCCGATGTCTTCCATCGAAAACAGGGGTTGCCGGTGGAGGTTTGACAGTGTTACAACATCATCATCCACGATGCCAATATTGCCAATCCCAGCCGCCACCAGGTATTGAAGCACGGGGCAGCCCAAACCACCTGCACCAATCACGAGCACTTTTGATTGCTGCAGTTTTGCCTGGCCCCCTTCTCCAAATGCCGGCAGGATGATTTGCCGCTGGTATCGTTCATATGATGGCTGGGGTAATAGCATGGCTTATCCCCCGGAAAACGGGGGCAATAAAGCTACGGTGGAATGTTCAGTTAAAGGGGTGTTGGCGGATATTACTTTTTTATCCACTGCAATGATATAACGGCTGTTAACCAATGCCGGGTAATTTTTCTCTAGTATTGTTACCAGCGCATCCGTATCAACTGCACCCTGCAGTGAAAGGGTATCGGCTCCCGTGATATCCGTTAGCTGTCCAAATAAACGGATGGTAATGTTCATTGTATTGATTTTATAATATAAATTTTGGCCTGTCACTTGTTCACAAAGATAAATTTTAAGCGCTTGTAAACAGCAGTTTACCTGCCGCAAGCAACAATACCAGGGCCAGTATATTTTTTAACATGGTTTGATTAAATTTTAGTGCGCCAAAGTAAGCGCCAAAGATGCCCCCCGTAAAAGCAACCAGTACATAGGCTGCCATATCCGTATTGAACTGTATGCCCTTTGTAACCTGTCCGGCCAGACCGGACGCCGAGTTTACAAAAATAAACAACGCACTGATGGCGGCGGTTTGTTTTTGATCGGTCCATTTTAAAAACAACAACATGGGGGAAAGGATAATGCCTCCTCCAATACCAATTAATCCGGATAGCAAGCCAATAACAGCGCCGATTATTAATGATAACCACGTTTTGGGTTGGTTAAATTCACCTGCAGGCATATTGCTGAAAAAGAAAAACCTTGCCACGGGTATCAGCAACAGCAGGCCCAATATCTTTTTATACACTAATCCATCTAATACTACCAGTCCACCCAAAAAGGCCATGGGTACCGAAGCCAGCGCCAGGGGCCAGAAGATTTTCCGGATAAAATAGCCACCCCGGTAAAACTGGATAAAGGAGGTGAGGGACACAAACAGGTTGAGCAGCAGGGCCGTTGGTTTCATCACTTCCGGGGTAATACTAAAAATAGCCATCAGGGCAAGGTAACCACTTGCACCTCCATGGCCCACCGAGGCATATAGGAAAGCCACGAGGAACAATAATCCAAAAAATAATACGATACTTTCTTGCATCTGAATTTATTAGCTGGGTAACATCTGAATTTCTACGCTATCGCCTGCTGCACAATGCGTGATGTATTCCTCCACCTTCACCAGGCAATTGGCCATGGCAAAGGAACTGAGACGGTAGCTTTCCTGTGCACCTAATACGCTCACTTTTTCACCATCATACCAACCTTTTAAAAAATGGGTGATATCAGCCGGTTTTTTGTATTCACTGGCAATAGGCACCCGCATCGAAAACAAACCACCGGGTCGGTTACCTAGCCGGTAGAGGGCAGGCACCACATACTGATAAAAACAGGTGAGCACCGAAGATGGATTGCCCGGCAAGCCAACCACTAACTGGTGATTTTTTTTTCCGAAATAAAGCGGCTTACCCGGCTTTTGTTTTAACCGGTGAAATAGCTGTTTAACGCTGCATTGACGGGTGGCTTCCACAACAAAATCATAGTCACCCACACTAACGCCACCGGTTAACAGCACCACATCACTTTCCTGCAGGGCCTGCTGTAACAAATGAGTTAAAACAGGAAGGTCATCATCTGCCCAATGCGTGGTTACTTTATGGATATTTAACTGCAACAGGGCGGCAGTGAGGGTAGCCGAATTAGACTCATACACCTGCCCGTGTGACAGTAGCTTACCCGGCACCTGTAATTCTTTACCGGTAACAATGATGCTGATGCTTGGTTTCGGATAGGCATTTACGGTAGTGACACCAATTCCTGCTAAAAAGCCAATTGCCCCGGGGGTGAGTAAAGTGCCCGCTTCCAGCGCCAGCGCCCCCGCTGTTATATCCGATCCTTTTAACCGCACGCTGCTGCCCGGGGATATCCGGTCGTCTGTTATACTAAGTTGCCCATCGCCTACCACAACTTTCTCCTGCATTACTACCGTATCGGTGCCTTCGGGTACCGGTGCACCGGTAAAAATTCGTACTGCCTGCCCGGGCAAAAAGCGCTCCGCCTGGTTATGCCCGGCAGCGATTTCACCGCTTACCTGCAGGCGTTGACCGGTTTGCCAGCCGTTGAATAAAAATGCATAGCCATCCATCGACGATTGGTTAAAAGGCGGGAGGTCGGTGGTTGCAAACAGAGGCTCCGACAATACCAGGCCGGCTGCGGCGGCCAGGGGAAGTGTTACCGGAGGCAGCGGTACTATTGCTTCCCGGATAATTTGAAGGGCGGTGTTTGCTGGTAATATCATATGGAGATAGCGAATGATTGTATTGGAAAATGTAGGGCAGGAGCGGCTAACGTCCAGCTAGTCCGGTGGAGCGCAGTAGGAAGTTAGCCCCCGATGGTAATCATGCTCCTGTTATGAATGTCTTCTGCATGCACGTGTTCCACATCCGCTGTAAATTGCCCGCCCAGTTCTTTGGCCTTACTACCAATGCTTTGTTGAATGAGTGGTAAAATGTTTTCCCCGTTTCTAAAAGCGGTTAGCAGGTCGGTTTCGGAGGAGGAAAAAAGGCAGTTCTTCATTTTTCCATCAGCCGTTAAGCGCATCCGGTTACAGCCACTGCAAAAGGGAGCCGTCATGGTGCTGATCACGGCAAACGTACCAGCATGCCCCGGTACCGTATATTTTTTGGCGGTATCATGCAGGTCGTCAGTTAAACGTTCCACGGGGTATTTTGATTCCACCACCTGTAATATTTCCTGCCAGCTAAAAACCTTATTGCTTGTCCAGTGATTGCCGCTAAACGGCATAAATTCTATAAAGCGCACATGTACCGGCGTATCTTTCGTCCATTCAATAAAATCATTGATTTCCATGTCATTCATTCCCTTCATTGCTACCACGTTCACTTTTACATGAAAGCCTTCCCTGTTCATCAAATGAATATTATCGTATACCAATTTAAACTGGTCGCGGCGGGTAAGTAATAGAAACTTATCGGCTTGCAGGGTATCGAGGCTGATATTTAGGCTTTTGATATTGGCCTGTTTCAGCATTGGGACAAACTCGTGCAGGCGCGTGCCATTGGTGGTTAGGGTAAGCGATACCGGTAGTTTGGATAAGGCAAGTATGATGTTGCCTGCATCCTTACGTACCAGCGGTTCACCGCCGGTGAGCCTGATTTTATTGACACCCTGTTCTACAAATATTTTTGCAATGGCCACTATCTCCTCCAACTGCATCAGCCGGGAAGCCGGCGTAAATTCATAATCCTCTTCCGGCATACAATAAAAGCAACGCAGGTTGCAGTTATCGGTGAGCGATATCCGCAGGTAATTGTGATCACGTCCAAAAGAATCCACTATCATTGATGTTACCAGGTTTTTAGCTGTTAATTTTAAAGCCGACACTCCAAACGGGTACCGTGTAGGAAGCGCCGGGAGTTTTTATTCATTGCTCACCGGGGTCGATTACCAGTTGAGCATAGTCTGCCTCCGTATCAATATCGATACCACCCTGTGGAAAATCAACCGGGTACACCCAATCGGGGTTGGCCTGCAATATTTTTTTTGCACCGGTATCTCCCGTTAATTGCTGCAATGCTGCAAAGATAGCTTTATCAAATAAAGCCGGCGTACCAGCAACATTTTCATACGTACTGGCAATAATGGGTTTGCCGGTGGTTTCGTAATCAGCTACGAGCTTATTCAGCAGGCCTGCTGTTACAAAAGGTTGGTCGCACACCATCATAATTACTGCGTCAACACCTGGTACCAATCGCAACAATTTACTGATACCGCAGCGGATAGACGAGGCCATGCCCTCGGCCCAGCCGGGGTTGCTTACGAAATACACCTGCCCTGTGTCTTCGCTTACCAGCGGGGCGAGCTGCTCCTCGTGGGCGCCCAACACGGTAATGATAGGCGTGATGCCAGTGGCAAGGGCAGTTTGAATCGCCTGGTGCAATAAGGTTTGCCCCTTGTATTGCAACAGCTGTTTGGCTTGTCCGAGCCGGCTGGAATTGCCTGCCGCAAGTATCACCATGCCATACGTGGGCCTGTTGGGTAGCTTCATTGGTATGCCGGGGTATTTGGTTATGTCGAAGGTAGGCTTAGTTGCGCAAAAAGGCAATTATCCTGCGGGTAGCATGCGATGCAAATTTGTTAAAGCGGTATAGCATCCTCATGAGTGATCCACCTGCGTCCAATCCAATTCACAGTTGCACGGGCGGTACGTATGGCGCATTCCTAATGCAACAGTCGCTTACCATTTATTAAATTCAATCCCTAATAAAATTCCTATGATATATTTATTAATTGTGTAATTTAACGCTTCTATAAAAATTAACTTATGGCTGCATATCAACTTTCCATTAACGGTAAAACCTACAATATAAACGCGGATCCTACCATGCCCCTGTTGTGGGCCATTCGCGACCTTGCCAATCTTACCGGCACCAAGTACGGCTGCGGTATTGCCCAATGCGGTGCGTGCACAGTACATTTAAATGGCACACCTGTTCGTTCCTGCTCTATACCGGTATCAGCAGCGGCAAAACAAAAAATCACTACTATTGAAGGATTATCGGATGATAATACCCATCCTTTACAACAAGCCTGGATCAGTGAACAGGTGCCACAATGTGGCTATTGCCAGAGTGGCCAGTTGATGGCAGCGGCGGCGTTGCTGAAGCGAACGCCTCATCCTTCCGACCAGGATATCGACACGGCCATGCAAGGCCATATTTGCCGGTGTGGCACTTATGCCCGTATCAGGCAGGCAATTAAAACCGCGGCACAGCTGGTGTCGAAACCCGCCTGAGACCGCTTAGGTAGTTGCCACTACACCGGCTAACCGTTATGGTTATGCGCCCCATCATCTTTCCATGCTAATAAAAATGTCATCATGAATACTGTCAACAAAAACCTATCCCGTAGAAAGTTTATTGGCCTCTCCTCTATGTCTGGCGTTGCCTTTACCCTGGGCTTTTATTATCCGGCCGCGGCGAAGGGCGTAGGTGAAATAATCACGGGGTTCAATGCAGATGAAAAGGGCATTGAATTAACGGCCTGGATTTCGATTAATCAATCAGGGGTTGTTACGCTTGTGAACCACCGTTCCGAAATGGGCCAGGGTTCCTTCCAGGCAGTTCCACAAATTATTGCGGAGGAACTGGAAGTAGACCTTGATAAGGTGAAGATTATATTTGGTCCCGGCAATAATAAAAAATACGGCAGCCAGATAACCGGTGGCAGTTCCACCGTGCGGGGAGCCTACAAATCCTTGCTGCAAACGGGCGCTACGGCACGTGAAATGTTGATTGCGGCTGCTGCTAAAAAATGGAACCAACCGGCCAGCGATTGTTTTGCCAAAGCGGGCAGCGTTATTCACCGGCCTTCCGGCAACAAGTTGGGTTATGGTGAACTGGTGGAAGCAGCCTCCAAACTGCCAGTGCCTCAACAGGTAACCTTAAAGGAAAGAAAGGACTATCAACTGATTGGCAAGCCCATGCGGCGGCAGGATACCCCTTCCAAAATAAATGGCAAGGCCGAATTTGGGTTGGATAAAAAGCTGCCCGGCATGTTGTACGCGGTGGTGGAACGCAATCCAAGATTTTTGGGTAAAGTGAAAAGTTTTGATGACACTGCTGCCAGGACCATCGCCGGTGTAAAAAATATATTTAAAGTAACGATGCCGGTTTTTAGTACCAGCCGCGAAGGGGTGGCTATTGTAGCAGATACGTTATGGACAGCCATGAAGGCCAGGAAAGTGCTGAAAGTGGTATGGGACGATGATGGTTTTGAACACCTGGATACAACGCAGTTATTTGACCGCATGAAAAGCGACCTGGCCAAACCCGGATTGTCGCAAAGAACGGGTGGCAATTTTGAAGGCCGTTTTGAAAAGGGTGAAAAAAAACTGGAACTGGTGTATGAAACACCTTACGAATCGCATAGCTGTATGGAACCACTCAATTGTATTGCCCACGTGCAGGGAGATAAATGTGAAATATGGGGGCCCATACAGGGGCCAGACTGGATACAAAGCGATGTGAGCGAACGCCTGAAAATACCCATGGAGAATGTAACAGTGAACATGACTTTTTTAGGCGGCGGTTTTGGGCGCAAGGCTTTTACAGATTATACGTATGAGGCGGTATTAATCTCGCAGGAAATGAAGGCACCGGTGCAGGTGGTATGGACGAGGGAAGATGATATGACACAGGGCCCCTTCCGGCCGGGAGCGGTATATTCCTGTAAGGGAGCAGTTAATGGTGGCCGCATTAATGCGTTGCAGGTAAAGATGGCGTCGCAGAATATGGACCACCAATGGCCAGGCGCTGACAAAACAAATTTTAATGCCAGTACTACAGAGGGTTTTGCCGAGGGATATTTTGAGGCCATTCCTAATTATAGCTTTGCCGATATTCCTACCGAGGCGCCCATACCGGTAATGTGGTGGAGGTCGGTATATTCTTCCACCAATGGCTTTGCCTATGAGAGTTTTATAGATGAAATGGCGCATGCGGCGGAAAAAGATCCGCTGGAATTCAGGAAAGCGCACCTTGCCGGGGAACGCTACCAGGCCGTATTGGAGCAATTGGAAAAAATGACCGGCTGGAAATCACGCGGTAAAAACGATGGGTGGGGCATTGCCATCACGGAATGTTTTAAATCAATTGTAGGAGAGGCGGTGAAAGTGAATAGGAAGGCGGATGGTAAAATAGGGATTGAAAAAATCGTAGCGGTAATGGATTGCGGCTGGTATGTTAACCCCGATATCATCAAGGCGCAGATTGAAGGCAGCATTGTAATGGCCCTGGGTGCGGCAGTAACACATGAAACCCATTTTACAGATGGTAAGGCAGTGGAAAGAAATTTTGATACCTATAAAATGCCCATGATCACAGATCTGCCTGCAGTGGAAATTCACATCATGGACAATGAGGAGAAAGCTGGTGGCGCCGGCGAACCTGCATTACCGCCATTTGCGCCCGCACTTTGCAATGCCATCTTCGACCTAACAGGAAAGAGGATAAGGAAATTGCCATTTAAACTGGCGGAAGTATAGCAAGGATAATGGCAGGAGGAAGGAGTGGCTGGTAACGTATTGCCCATGCATTGTTAACGGCTAGTTGTTAAGTTGCCAGGGAAGCCTATCGCCTATAATAGCCCTACAAAATTCAACAGAACGGCAAGACAAATTAATAATGATAGCAACAGTAGCAAAATGGGCAGTACTAATTTTTGGAATATTCTTCATTGCCGTGGGACTAATCATGCTTTTTACCCCCAAAAAAGCCAGGGAAATTTTGCGAAAAGCAGGCAGCACAAACTTTATTAATTATACCGAGATTACGCTGCGAATGATTCCGGCCGCAGCATTAATCTCAGCAGCTGACCTATCTAAATATCCAGCATTATTCAAAACAGTTGGTTGGTTTATGCTTTGTACTTCTTTCGTACTCTATTTTATACCAAGACAAATGCACCATAATTTCTCAACAAAGGCTGCAAATATTTTAACACCCTTCTACTTCCAATTGATTTCCCCTTTTGCCTTTTTAATTGGCTTTTTTTTTATTTATAGTCTTCTGTAAATACAAAACTATTAATATTTAATTTTGTACCCTCGTAATTGATTATAATAAATGAACATATATTTTGCCCTCACCATTTTAATTTGCTTATCAGCAGGCTTTGCCTATGTGAATCAACGCTTCTTAAAACTACCTTTTGTTATCGGTTTGTTTATTTTATCGACCCTTCTTTCGCTCCTGGTAATCACTTCAAAACTGTGGTTAAAAATCCCAACAGAAGAAATTGAGACGTACATTGAGCTGGCAAAAATTGACGAAATTATCCTCAATATCTTACTGGGTTTTTTACTTTTTGCAGGCGCATTACACACCGATTGGAACAGCCTTAAAAAACAAATAAGACCAATAGCCACATTTGCGGTAGGCGGTGTTTTACTTTCTACAGTAACAATTGCAAGCTTATTTTATGGTGTGACCCGGCTTTTTGATTTGCAAGTCAGCTTTGTTTATTGCCTCATTTTTGGCGCATTAATATCCCCAACGGACCCAATTGCAGTGTTAGGTATTTTAACTAAAGCAAACGTTCCAAAAAAGACAGAATATACCATTGTTGGCGAAAGTTTATTTAATGACGGAGTTGGCGTGGTGGTATTTATTGCTTTGTTGGACACTTTAAAATCAGGTTCTTTTAGTTTTTCACACTTTGGCTTTTTATTCTTTCAGGAAGCAGTTGGTGGAATAGTAATGGGACTTGTTTTTGGCTACTGCCTATACCTGCTTTTAAAATCGATTGACCATTATGAAACAGAAATTTTATTGACACTTGCCTTTGTAATGGCAGGGTATGGAATGTTTAACTATATCCATATTTCGGGCGCATTAGCAATGGTAGTGATGGGTTTAATGGTGGGAAATTTCAGGAAAGGTATTGCTATGAGCGACATAACCCAGGAATATGTACATAAATTTTGGGAATTAGTTGACGTAATTCTCAATGCGGTGCTATTTATTCTAATAGCTTTTGTAATTATTGTAATTGACTTTGAAATAAAGTACATTTTA
Organism: Chitinophagales bacterium; assembly: GCA_038330815.1. GTDB lineage: Bacteria > Bacteroidota > Bacteroidia > Chitinophagales > Chitinophagaceae > Ferruginibacter. The sequence continues at coordinate 9,174 of JBBQOJ010000003.1, forward strand.
GTTGGGCTTATTTCAATTTTAATAGTGCTGCTTGCAAGAATTATCATTGTTTTTCTGCCTCATTTAATATTTCCTAAATTGCTGAAATTGACAAATAAGGAAGCAACAATAATTAGTTGGGGTGGGTTGCGTGGCGGACTTTCACTGGCATTGGTGTTGTCATTACCAAACAGCGAAACAAAAAATATACTTTTAATTGCGACCTATCTTTGCGTTTTATTTAGCATAATTATTCAAGGGTTAAGCATTGAAAAACTTGCCAAAAGACCTTAGTAAAATGCCTGCCTATTTCAATTGAATTGTCAAAATTTAGTACAAGACATTGGATCATCAGTTGGGATTCGTTAATGGCTTCGGTCCGGGCAAATATGTGTCACGGGAAAAAAGATGAATAGGGCGGCTATGCTTACTCTTGTGATTGAGCAAACGTCATTGGTTGTCGCATCCTGAATTTTACTTTACGGTTATGACTTACAGCCGGTAGCCAGTCTGGTGCCCTGGAAATTACATTTTTTGCAATTTTGTCGAACTGCGGGTAAAATGGTGTGCTAACTTCCACTTCTTCTGCTTTATCATTTTCATTAACAGTGAATGATATAACAACCATGGCCCTATCCGCATTTACAATTGTAAATTGTTCAGGAAAAAAGCCGTTTTTAACAAGGTATTTTTGCCATGCCTTGTTCCCTTCGGGATAGGCAGCGTCCATATCTATATTTGTGGTATCTGTGATTGTTTCTCCATTTTCATCATAGTACAGTTTTTTTATTAGCCTTTCATTTTGATAGGTCTCCTTAGCGTTTAACTGTCCATTCTTGTGATAAAATTGCCATGTTCCATGTGACTTGGTAAAATTTACAAGATAACCTGCTGATGCAATGCCGCCATCATCAAACCGGGTAATCCGCAGTCCCTTACCAGTTGTATCAATAAAGGAAGAATCTTTCATGAAGCCATTTAAATGCCATGATATGCTTGTGCCGATACTTTTTCCTTTTGAATAAAAGCCTGAATCCATTACCATTCCATTTGGATAAAAGTGCATCCATACTCCTTCCTTTATGCCATGCTCGTATTTTCCCACACCATCTTAAAACCCCATTCGGGTGAAAATAATAAAAATAGCCGTTGGCAGTTTTTGATGCTATATCAGCGTACTTGCCAGACATTTACAACGAATTCTTATGTAAGAAATAATCCTTTCTAACATAGCCAGCGTATGTTGTTAAAATAGTGGAATAAAAACGCGCTTCCTTTGGTTCGCACTCCTTCCAGTTGTAGTTATAAAATTTTTCAATAGTTTGTCCTGGTTAGTAGCCGGAAGAGATGAGCAGACAGGTAATAATAAAAGTTTTCATTTAGTATCGGATAATCGAATAAATTTAATTGATCTAAAAGTATCAGATTGCCCTCAGCAAGGTAAGGCAGAAAGAATTACTTTACTCTCCGGGCGCCTACCTATAGCTGATACGCAGTCGTATACCCTCTGCTTGCTGTGCCGTATAAAAAAACGCTACAGGTTGGCCAATCCCGCCAGCGGATTCACCGGTTATCTCCTTTAAGCGGAGGATATCATTTGTAAACAGTAATAATACTACCCGCCACAATAAGTAAGCAATATACTTTTCCGATAGGTTTCACTGGCGCTACACATTTTGCTTCCTGGCCTCATTTTTTTCTTCCCGCTTTAACCTGGGCCGGTGTTATCACCGGGTTTTTATTGCCCCAGCTATTGGAAACAAAATTTAAAACGTCGGCAATTTCCTGGTCTTTTAGGTGGTCAAAACCGGCCATATGTGAATCGTACTTTACGCCATTCACGGTTATTTCACCTTCCTGGCCGTTTAATACGATGCCGATGGCTCTTTTTTGATCCTTCAGGTAATTGGTTTTTGCCAGGGGAGGAAAAACACCTTCCAAACCCTCACCAGTGGGCATATGACAACTGCCGCAGGTGGCCATATAAATAGCGCTCCCGCGTTTTTTACTTGCTTCCAAAGGTGGCTGTTGGGCAATGGACTCAACCGCCCCGATAACTATTAAAAACAGGAGCATTGACTTTTTCATGGTGGATATCATATGAATGTTGTATAGGAGATCGAAGTTAAGGAATTGACAGAGAAAAGTGTACACCTCCCAGTGGCTGGGTGCATTAAAAATATTCCCTGGCTGGTGAAACCAGCCAGGGGAGTGAGCCGTGGGCTGTGGGGACACCGCCCACCTGGTGTAAATAGTAAGCGACAATTATAAATGCACCCAAGTGTCTAATAAATCCCTTCTCACTTCCGCGGGGAGGCGGTGGCGTAGGTTGTAAAGTATTCTGTTAAACCGTTAAAATAAAAAAGGCATCCTTTTCACTTTGTAAGAAAAAGAATGCCTTTACTAAGCTTCCGCCGTCAATAATAATTGCTATGGAGATTGTTATCCCGTATTAATAGCGCCATCGTACAAAGGCCTCCACTGCTGCATATTTTGTGAGGCCGAGGGTAGCATATAAATTGGCAGTATTGGCGTTCCTGTCTTCTGCCCGTTGCCAGAATTCACGGTTATCACTACCCTGGAAGGGTACCATGTCTTTTTGCGACTGGTGAATAAATATGCCGAAGCGCTTCTTTTTCACCTGGTCGGGGCTCATGGGGATGGCCATTTCAATTTCGCTGATATCCCATTCCTGCCAGGCGCCCTTGTATAACCAAACCCAGCAATTGTCCACCCAGGCTTCACCGGCCGCTTTCAGCCGGTGGATACTTTCAAAAATGATGTCAAGGCAAACCTTGTGGGTGCCATGGGGATCTGCCAGGTCGCCGGCGCAATAAATCTGGTGTGGCTGCACCTGTTGTAACAGGGCCATGGTAATTTCAATGTCTTTTTCTGTGTAGGGATTTTTTTCAACAGTGCCCGTTTCGTAAAAAGGCAGGTTCATAAAATGATGGTTTTCATCTTTTATGCCTACGTAACGGCAGGTGGCCCTGGCTTCACACCTGCGGATCAATCCCTTGATGGCCCTTATTTCAGGGGTATCTATGGCATTTTTATTTTTAGTTTTTAAGAAGGATTGTGCATTCGATAAAATCTCCTGGCTTTTTTTATTGTCGATGCCAAACATGTCTTCAAAATTAACGGCGAAGTCGAGGAAGCGGGTAACAAACTCATCTGTTACCGCAATGTTGCCGCTGGTTTGATAGGCTACATGTACCTCATGCCCCTGGTCGTGTAACCGCATAAAGGTGCCGCCCATACTGATGATGTCGTCGTCGGGATGGGGCGAAAATATTAAACAGCGTTTGGGATGAATATCACATCTTTCGGGGTGTGCAGGTATGTTGGCGTTTTCTTTACCAGCCGGCCAGCCGGTAATGCTATCGCGCAGCAGGTAGAAAACCTGCAGGTTTATTTCATAGGCTTCTCCTTGTTCCACCAATAAATCACCAAGGCCATTTTCATTATAGTCGTGTGAGGTAAGACTTAACACCGGCTTATTTTGCTTCAATGCCATATTAATCACTGCCTTCTTAATCACTTGCGGTGTCCATTCTACCTCACCGGTTAACCAGGGTGATTTAATCCGGGTAAGTTCGCTGGCGGCGCTTTCGTCTATTATAAACGTGCAGTCGTTGTGCTGTTGTAAAATGCTGGCCGGTATTTGCTCGGTAACATGGCCTTCCACACTTTTTGCAATAATGGGTGCCTTCATGCCACCCCATCCCATTAGCAAAATCTTTTTAGCTTTCAGGATGGTGCTGATGCCCATGGTAACCGCCATACGCGGCACTGCGGTAATGGTAGTAAATTCGTACGCATTGGCGATCCGCGTTACATTATCCAATGATACCAGCCTGGTTTTTGAAAATATACTGGAACCCGGTTCGTTAAAACCAATGTGCCCGTTATTTCCAATACCCAACACCTGCAGGTCGATCCCACCAAAGGCATCAATCAGTTGCTCGTAGTTTTGGCAGCTTTTCTTTATATCCTCCTTTGGAAGGGTTCCGTTAGGAATGTGGATATTACCGGGGTTAATATCAATATGGTTAAAGAGGTGCCGGTGCATAAAACTCCAATAACTTTGCCGCGCTTCCTTTTCAAGCGGGTAGTATTCATCCAGGTTAAAACTGATTACATTTTTAAAACTCAACCCTTCTTCCTGGTGCATCCTTACCAGTTCGGCGTATAAAGAAATGGGGGTAGAACCGGTGGCCAGGCCCAATACGCAGTCCTTGCCTTTGCGCTGCGATTCTTTAATAGCAGCGGCTATTTCATTGGCAACAAACAAGGAGCCATCCCGGGAAGATGTAAAAATATGTACCGGTATTTTTTCAAATGTTTCAATCATAATAAATAAAAAGTTTATGGAGTGATAATTTTGGAAGGCTGATAGGCTTTGAGTGCCTTTTTTATGCTGCGGTGTTTTTTGATCAGCGTAAGCGCTTCCTCGTTGCTGATGCCCAGTTCCTGGGTGAGCATGCCTACGGCCCTGTTCCACAATTTGTTATTGGACAACTGCATCTCAATCATTTTATTGCCCTTTACCTTGCCAAGTTGTATCATTAAGGAGGTAGAGATCATATTGAGCACCATTTTTTGTGCTGTGCCTGCCTTCATGCGGGTGCTTCCGGTAACGAACTCTGCCCCGGTTACTATTTCAATTGGGCAATCTACCTCGCGTGCAATGGTACTGCCGCTGTTACAAACAATGCATCCCGTACCAATACCTTCTTCCCTGGCAGTTCTGATGCCGCCCAATACATAGGGTGTTTCGCCCGAGGCAGCAATGCCAATTAAAAAATCAAGCTTATTAATACCAAATTCAGAGAGGTCCTTCCAGGCCTGCCGCGTGTCATCTTCGGCAAATTCAACCGCCTTGCGAATAGCTACATCGCCCCCGGCAATCAGTCCTTTTACGATCGTATCTTCTACCCCGTAGGTAGGAGGGATTTCAGAGGCATCCAATACGCCCAGCCGGCCGCTGGTACCGGCACCAATATAGAATAATCGCCCGCCTTCCTTCATATTGGGCAAAGCTGCGCTGATTAGTTTTTCAACTTGTGGCAAAGCATCTTTAACCGCCAGGGCCACCGTTTGGTCTTCCCGGTTAATATCAGTGATTAATTCAATCACCGATTTTGTTTCCAGGTGATCATAATGGGAAGGGGATTCCGTGTTTTTTCTTTGATTCATAATTGGGATTTTTAAGGTCAATTTGATCAATGTATGGCAACGTGGTGCAGGTTATTTTGTTGGATGGTTTACGGGCGTTAGCGGGGCAATGATGCCTTTAGCTATTTCCGGGTAAACCTCACCGGTAGTATTTGTTCCGGCCTGCACCACTTTGCATTTTCGTTTACAGTACTCCGTTAGTAAAAGGGCGATTGGCTCAATACCTGCAGCCGGTTAATTAGGAAAACTTATTTTTCCCATGCTTACAAATGGAATATCCCTGTTGCCATTACCTGTTTTAACCTTACCCCCCGCAACTGTTTCGTTGGCAAGTATTGCAAACAACACTGCTTCCTTTGCATCGGGGTGAATATGTAAACTACTGGTGGTTTTAAAAGTATAACCAGGCAATTGGTCCTGGATGTTTTTCATTAACAGCGGATTGTGCATGCCACCACCGCTTGCATATACCACCACTTCCGGCAAGTGGGCAGTACTTTTGCTAATTGCGTTTACAATGGTATCGGCAGAAAAACGGTTTAGGGTAGCCATCATATCTTCATGACTGATTACTGTAATTCCGGTAGCCGCCTTTGCTTGCTCTACATACGCCAAATTAAATAATTCGGGCCCCGTGGTTTTCGGAAAACCCTGGTTAAAAAATTCGTGCGATTTTAAATTTTCCAGTAACGCCTCATTCACCTGTCCCCCTGCTGCCACGGCCGCTCCTTCATCGAAATATTGATTGGTAAAGTGGCGCTGTATATACGCATCCATTAAGGTATTGCCAGTGCCGGTATCGGTACTAAATACTTTTCCTGCATCAAGGTCACCCGGCAGGCAGGTAAAATTAGCAATACCGCCAATATTAAGCATTATGCGATTTTCACCTTTTTTGCTGAAAACCAGGTAATCGCCGTATACGGCCAGGGGAGCGCCTTCGCCACCTGCGGCGATATGTTTTTGCCTGAAATCACTAATCGTAATAATACCTGTTTTTACCGCCAGGTGATCACCATCACCAATTTGGAGGGTGGCATTGGAAAACTTCTCCTGCTGGTGCAGTGATTTTGGTGCGTGGTAAATTGTTTGGCCATGACTGGCAACCAGGTCGATCGTTTCCGGCACCACCTGCCATTTTTGTAAGCATTGCAGTATCATAGTGGCGTGTTGTTCAGCCACCCAACCGTTTAAAAGGCACACTTTTTCCAGGTCTACAGTACGCTTTGAAAACACTGATTTTATTTCATTCCGGTAGTCATTTGTGTAGGGAACGGTTTCAAAGTGCAGCACTTCAATTTGGGTCTCAAATCCTGCACCCATACAACGGCAAAGCGCCACATCAAGCCCATCAACCGAAGTACCACTCATTAGCCCGATGATCATACGCAGTGGGTTTAATCCCATCTTAAACAACTGGTCAACATTCGCATTCATAATTTGCGGCTTTGTGCGGTATTTTTAATAAGATGGCACAAATATGCAATAATTTTTTCATAATTTAAACTATTATGCGTATTTATGCATTATTAAACTAACAATTGTATGCTTAAAAAGGAGCGGCATGCTTATATATTGCATGAGATTGACATACACAATAAGGTATTGTCCTCTGATTTATCCATACAATTAAACGTGTCTGAAGATACTGTGAGAAGAGATTTGCAGGAACTGGATGAACGTGAAGTTTTAACCAAGGTGCATGGTGGAGCGCTTTCCAAATCTTTTCATTTTACCCTTCAAAACAATACGGTTTATTCACAGCCGGAGAAAAAAATTATTGCGCAGAAAGCCCGGGAACTGATCAAGGATGGTATGTTGGTATTATTGTCGGGCGGCACTACCATTATTGAATTGATCAAATCGCTTCCGCCCGAATTAAATGCCACATTTATTACAGTAAGTATTCCTACTGCCCTCGAGCTACTTGATCATCCGAACGGGGAAGTGATATTTATTGGTAATAAGCTTTTAAAGAATGCGCAAATGTCGGTGGGTGCCGAAGTAGTGCAACGGTTAAGTGAAATCACCTGCGATCTGTGTTTTTTAGGCACTAACAGTATCGATGTGGAACATGGAATTACCGATCTTGAACTGGAGGTAATTGAAGTAAAACGGGCTATGATAGCGAGTGCTAAGAAGACAGTGTCCTTGTCTATTTCCAAAAAGCTAAATACGGTGCAACGTATGGTGGTGTGTAAAATAGATGCTGTGGATATCCTGATTACAGAACTGGATCCCACCGACGAGATGCTAAAGCCCTATCATTCAAAAGGAGTAACCATTATTTAAATATTCAAAAACTGCATTATGAAACGGAAGCAATTTCTATTGCCAGGCAAAATTAAAAACATCTTTTTGCTAATGGCGATTAACATGGTGGTTACCTGTGCGGTGGCGCAGGTAGACATTACGGGTAAGGTTTCGGCAAAAAAATCCACCGATCAAAATGTGTCGGCCACGGGTATCGCCGGTATTTCAGTGATCCTAAAAGGCACCAGGTATGGTGCAGGCACCGATGCCAGCGGTATGTACAAATTGTCTACGCCGGTAAAACCAGGCAACTATACCCTGGTATTTAGTGGGGTTGGATACCAGTCTGCAGAAATGCCAATCACCATTGGAAGCGCCAACGCTTACACGGTGGATGCGGAGTTAGCGGGCAATATCTCCAGCCTCGATGAAGTAGTGGTTACAGGTACGTCAACCGGAACCACCCGCCGGCAACTGGGAAGTTATGTAGCTACCGTTAAGGCGGAGGATTTAACAAAAGGTGCCACCGGCAATGTGTTGGCCGCATTACAGGGCAAAACAGCAGGTGCACAAATTTCCCAGAATTCAGGAGATCCGGCCGGCGGCATATCGGTGAGGTTAAGGGGCATTAGTTCTATTTCCTCCTCTTCTGAACCGCTGTACATTGTAGATGGCGTGATTGTAAATAATGCCACCAACCGGGTAACCAATACCTCCGGCAACTATGATGGTGGAAATTTTGTAGGCACCATCGGGCAAAGCCGCCTGGTAGATATCAATCCCGCCGATATCGAAAGGGTGGAAGTACTGAATGGTGCAGCGGCCGCCGCAATTTATGGAAGCCGGGCCAATGCAGGGGTAGTACAGATTTTTACCAAACGCGGTAAAAGTGGTGCACCGCAGGTGAGTTTCTCTACCAGCCTTACGCGGAGCAGCCTGCGTAAACGCATTGAAGTTAACCAGGCGCCTACCAAGTTCGGTGGTTCCCCGGATGTGTTAACCCAGGATATCCTGTTGCCGGCACTTACCAATACTACCCCCGTTACGAGGTACGACTACCAGGACGATATTTTTCGTGATGCACTGGGGACAGACAATACAGTTTCTGTTACCGGGGGAACGGATAAAACAAAATACTATGTGTCCGGATCCTACTTCTACAACCAGGGGATTATTCGCAACACAGATTTTCAACGCTACACTTTCAGGATGAACCTGGAGCAAACACTCAGCAAATGGGCCACTTTTAATATTGGGTTAAACTATATCAATAGTGCCGCCAACGAAAAGCCCGATGGTAATTCGTTTTTCTCGCCCATGAACTCAGTCACCATCCTTGGTAATATTCATGATATTAACGCAAGGGATGCCAACGGCAATATAACGCGTGTAGGTGAAAGGGGCCGCGTAAATCCTATTTCCGTTATCGAGGAAATCAAGCAAAAGCAAAGTACCAACAGGGTATTGGCAAGTGCCGGCGTAACCATCAAGCCATTTAAAAACCTGGTGATTGACTACAAGATGGGGATAGACAATTATACCCAATTGGGAACAAGCCTTATCCCTCCCTTTAGTTACAATGTGGGAGATGGTTTCTTTGGGGGAGGGGTTAACCTGGATGCAGCCCGTAACGGGTATGCCAGTACCGCTAACAACAATTTCTTTGCGATTAACCATGATGTAAATGCTACCTACACGACTGATATCTCCAGTACATTTGGTTCCACTACGCAGGTAGGGTTTTCACAACAATATGAAAAGAATAATTACAGTTTGTTACAAGGACGTGGCCTGGCGCCATTGGTGGAAACCGTAAATGCGGCCGCCACTATTTTACCGGGGGTGGATGAAAGGAGCGAGTTAAGTATTTCAGGCGTTTTTCTGCAACAGAATTTTAAGTACAAAAATCAATTGTATGTTACTGGTGCAGTTAGGGTGGATGGTTCCAGTGTATTTGGTGAAAATGAACGCAGCCAAACCTACCTTAAAGCAAGTGGCAGCTATGTAATTTCGGGAGCCGATTTCTGGCAGAATTTGAGTGTGTCTAAATGGTGGGATGTGTTGAAACTTCGGATAGCCTATGGCGAAAGTGGCAACCTTACCGGTATCGGTGCATTTGCGCGGTTTAATACTTATTCCCCTTCGGCATATGTTGGCCGCAGTGCCCTAAATGGCAGTACCGTGCGGGCCAACCCGGATGTTAAGCCCGAAAGGCAGGAGGAACTTGAGTTTGGTGCCGATCTCGCTTTTTTAAAAAACAGGTTGAATTTTACCATTAATGTATACAATAAGAAAGTGAACGACCTGTTGATTAACCGCGTGTTTGCTCCCACCACAGGGTTTAGCAGTTTCCTCAATAACCTGGGTTCGCTGGAAAACAAAGGTATTGAACTGGTGCTGGGCGGTACCCCTATACAAACCAAAAATTTTAGTTGGGAAATCAACGGTATCTTTAACCGTAACCGGAATAAGGCCACTAATATCGGCCAGGCACTTACCCTGTTTAGCACAAATGCCGGTGCACCCGTTGCTATCCTGCAGGGACAACCCATCGGTGTTTTTTACGGAACTTTTTTTGCA
>JBBQOJ010000004.1:0-18302 GCA_038330815.1 Chitinophagales bacterium
GCTTACGCAGGGCATATACAATTCTGCTTATTTTGAACATACCACACTGGCAAGACTGATGGGAGTGGAGCTGGTTGAAGGAAGTGATTTGGTAGTGGACAACCATAAAGTGTACATGAAAACCACCGGTGGTTTGCAACAGGTGGATGTGATTTATCGCAGGGTGGATGATGAATTTCTTGATCCCCTGGTGTTTGATCCCAACAGTTTGCTGGGCGTTGCCGGCATCATGAGCGCTTACCGCAAAGGCAATGTTGCCATTGTTAACGCTGTGGGCAATGGGGTGGCTGATGATAAGGCAGTGTACACTTTTGTGCCTGCAATGATCCGGTATTACCTGAACGAGGAGCCATTGCTTAAAAATGTGCCTACCTACCAGTTAGGTAAGGATGAAGAAAGGGAGCATGTTTTTAAGAATATTGAAAACATGGTAATTAAAAAAACCAATGAAAGTGGCGGCTACGGTATGTTGATGGGTAGCGCGGCTACCAGCGAAGAAATAGATAATTATAAGGCGGAAGTGTTGATGGACCCCAGGCAGTTTATTGCCCAACCCATTATCAGTTTATCCAGTGCCCCTTGCTATATGGACGGAAAATTAAAACCCCGCCGGGTTGATCTTCGACCGTATGCCTTGTGCGGACCGGATGGAATTGAAATTGTGCCTGGCGGATTAACCAGGGTGGCCTTGCGCGAAGGTTCACTTATTGTAAATTCATCACAGGGCGGAGGAAGTAAGGATACTTGGGTATTGGCACAATAACCAGGTTAATCAGTTACCATCATTTGCCATCCCGCGGCCTTGTTGCCGGTGGATGACTTTAAGAAAACAGTAGGGAAAAATTTATTCACCTTAAATAAAAAACGCCTGTAGTAAACTTCATGAGATGAAGCCGGGCCTGGTTTATATGCTAAGTAGAGTTGCCGATAGTTTATACTGGATGAGCCGTTATATGGAACGCACGGATGGTATTTTAAGAATGTTGAAAATTAATTATGCCTCTTCCCAGGACGACACCCAGGAGTTTTCCTGGAAACCGGTGTTAAAAATATTCACCTTCCTGGAGGAGGCGGAAGCGAATGTACTGGCCCATGACACCCAGGCGGTATTGCAGTTTATGGTTATCGGCAAAGAGAATCCCAATTCAGTTTTGAACATCGTAACGCTGGCCCGCGAAAACGGGCGAAGCGTACAGGACCATATCACCAAGGAGATGTGGCAGTGCATCAACGATTTCTATCATATCATGCGGCAGGAAAGACTGGCAGAATCCTTCCAGTGGGAAGACCCCATTACCATACTCGATAACCTGATCAAACAGGGCTTGCTTTATTTTGGCACTACAGATGTAACCATGGCAAGGGGGGAGGGTAATTCCTTTATCAATATTGGCAAGTACCTCGAAAGGGCCATTCAATCAACCGATATCCTGGATGTAAAGTTCAGTGATATGAATTATGAAATGGACAAGGTAACCGATACCACTTACTGGAAATACATGCTGATGTCAATTTCGGGGTACGAGTTATATCTAAAAACTTACCGGGGCGGCTTCGAAGCCAGGAACGTGGTGGAACAGATTGTATTAAATGAACAATTTCCCCGTTCGGTTATTTATTCCATAAACCAGTTGCACCGCTATTTCGACCGGCTAAAAACCGAACGAACGCAATCTGATTTTAACCAAATTGACTTTATGATTGGGAAAATGAAAAGCAAAGTGAAGTATTCCACTGCGGATTCTATCATCAGCGAAGGGTTACACCTTTTTTTAAATGACACTAAAAAAGGCTTGTTTGAAATTGGCCATAAACTCAACCATAATTATTTTGCCTACGCCTGAGTTGATTCATCTTGACAACAATAACACCTTTCCTTAAACGCTATTTTTAACCCAGTAAGTTCATCCAATATGCCAAGATTTTTTATACACCATGTAACCAAATATACTTATCCTGAACCTGTGCGTGACAGTGCCAACCAGGTGATGTTGTTCCCTGTAAAGGACCAACACCAGGAAGTGCAGAGCCAGCGGCTGGTGATAACCGGCGAGCCTTTTGTAGAAATGTTTAAGGATTATTATGGCAACGAATCGGGCTCCTTTATGCACATTGCGCCACATACCGAATTGCGGATAGATTCGCACATGGTAGTAACAACCAAACCAATCAAATTTCCTACGGATGAAATTGCCATTGAATTGCAATGGGATCATTTAAACCAGATCAGGAACATCGTGCCGTTTATTGATTTCTTAAAGCAGGAAATATTTAGTGCCTTACCCGAGGTAAAGCAAATTGCCGATGCCGGATTTTACAAATCTGTATCCGTATTTGTGGCGGTTCAACAATTAAATAATTATGTGTTTGATAATTTTCAATACATCAAAGGCATTACCAGTGTGGAAACAACCCTGGATGAAGTATGGAAATTAAGAGCGGGTGTTTGCCAGGATTTTGCCCACATGCTGTTGGTAATGCTTCGCCTGCTTAATATTCCCGCCCGGTATGTAAGTGGCTATGTTTGTGCCAACGAGAACAATCTTCGGGGAGAAGGCGCTACCCATGCCTGGGTGGAGGCTTATATTCCCTTTTATGGATGGCTGGGATTGGATCCTACCAACAATGTTATTGTAACCGACCGGCATGTGAGGTTGGCTATAGGCCGAAATTTTAGTGACTGTTCACCTGTGCGGGGCACCTACAAGGGTACGGCCAAGCAAACACTGGAGGTAGGCGTTTCGGTAGCATTGGAAGATACTACCGTAAATATGGACCAGTTGGCAGTGTTGATCCCACAGGAAGTAAAGGGTTCCCTGACAGAAGGCGGCGGGGATGATAATTCGTTCAGGAGGCACATGCAGATGGTACAGCAACAACAGCAATAATAATATCGGTTTCTTTAAAGGGTGGCCATTTTTTTTAGAAACTCCTCCCTACGCCTGATAGCCACTTCCAGTTGGGTACCATCCTGCAATACCACAAAACCACCCTTCCCTTTGTTATAACTTTTTATATAAGCAAGGTTGATAATATCATCAAATACGCTCAGAAAGACGTTGGGGACGTTGGGGACGTTGGGGACGTTGGGGCAGACCTGCGTGTCTGCCCTTTATCATTCATTCCATTATTTCGAATTATCACCCAGGCTAATCCTTCCAACCACCGCTCTCATCATTATCATTAATAGGGTTGACACGCAGGTCAACCCCTACATTATACCAATGGCTTCTTGATACCTTGTAAAATACGATCCGGCAAACCTTGGTGCAAACGATGGGGCAAACGTTAGCGCAGACGTTGGGGCGGACCTGCATGTCTGCCCTTTATTATTCATTCCATTATTTCGAATTATCACCCAGGCTAATCATGAAAGGGCTCAGGTTTGAAACCCTGTTAACAGATGTCGTTGTCATACAAAATTTCTTCCATCAATCTTTGCCACCAACGGCAGTACTCGGCGGCGATAATACTTCGAATCACCATGGAGGAAACCACTTCAATATTGCTGAAGCCCCTCCTATAACTATTGACCCACCGGATTCACTTGTGTTGCAAAATTTTACAGCAACAGTAGGCAACCTTTCCACTGGTTACCATAAGTTATACCTGCAAACCAAAAACAATAATGGTAACTGGTCGCTTACTGGCCGGCGCAATATTGAAGTGATCAATGCTGCTACTTACCTGGTAGCGGGTGCCGAGTATTATTTTAACAATGATCCCGGCGTAGGCCTTGCGCAAAAAATTCATTTTCCTTATCCGCACCCCGACAGTAGTTTTAGTTTTAAAATACCGATTGGCCAGGTACCTGCCGGTGTACATACACTATATATCAGGGCGTATGACAGTACAAATAAAAACTGGAGCCTCACTCAATTGGAAACAGATTCGGTTGTTACCTCCGTACAGGCGGGTGCCTGGAGCAGCCTGGCACCTGGAGCAACAATAAAGTGCCTGATAGTAATACCGTGGTATTTTTATACCATAACGTAACCGACGATATCGTGGGCGCTATAAGTAAATCGCTTACACCTTACCGTAATAACGTAACCTTTATAATTGAAACTGGTAAAGCGCTGAGGATAACTGGTTATAAAATTAATTGATATGGAAAGTAAAACATATTTCCAGCCATCTGACGCTAAAACCACCGGTAGGGTAAGTGTACAAACCAATAAAGGGCGGGCGTATTTTTCCACCGGTCAGACAATAAGGCTTGAAGCCAGTAGTAACTATACCAAAATATATTTCGCCGATCATTTCTCCCTCCTCACTGCAAAAGTGCTAAAAGACTTCGAGCCACTATTAATGCCGCTTGGATTTGTACGCACCCATCGTAGCCACATGGTAAACAAGCAGCACATTGCCCGTGTTTGCAGTAACGGTGCACTTGTGATGAAAGACTACGCAGTGGTTGAAATTTCAAAGCGTCGAAAATTTGCGGTGTTACAGGCATTGCAACTTTCTGGTGTTCGGGCATAGTCGAGATACCTACGACTCTCTATTATACGGCAGTTTCCCCTTTATTTAAGTTTGAATACCGTGCACTTTTAAAACAGGGAAGGCAAATAAAGAAGGTAAAGGCAATACTTATTATTTAGCGACCCTCAAATAAATAGTTGATAGCGAAGCCTGATAAATTAACCAACCCGAAAAAAACCAGCGCCATACCGGTTAAAAGTTATCCCGGTTGCAGAGACCTATCGGCAGGGCTTAGTGCGTTATCCATCACAGCAGTAATGGTCGCAGAAAAAACGCTATTCGTTTCCCATCTTTGCCCGCGGGAAAATCCGCTGCCTTATTAACGATCCGGTGGCGGTGAGCCTGTTTTGCGATGTGAGGTAATGCAATAGCTTATGTTCCATCCAGTGGTGCAGCGGCAGCAACACCGCCGCCATACCAATCATAAAAAGTAGGTCCATCCATGGTTCGCCATGTGTTATAGAATAAATATTCTTTTTAAAAATAAGGAAGATAAATTCAAAAAACATAAGAAAGGAAAAGAAGCCAAGCATTTTTATGGTTCGGGCAGACACCCTAAACATTCCCAGTAAAACCAACACTACAAATAAGGCGACAATTCCAATGGTGATAGCGAGGTACTGAATATTATTACGTTGCCGTTTGGTTTCTGCAGCTGCGATTGTGGCTTTCTCCTGCCGGTCCTGCTCATCCTGTGCCTCCACTTGCGCCATTTCCTTCTCCTTATTGCCCTTTTGTAAACTGTCTTTATACAAATAGTATAAAGAATTGTATTTGCTGGCCAGTTGATACTTGCCGGTATTGGTGTACAAAGTATCAAGTTCCTTACTGGCCTCCTGCATCATTTCAAGCTGGCTGCTTTTTTCCGCCATCCTGTAAACCTCCAGTAACCTGTCAATTGCTTTGTCGTTTTGGCCCGACTTTTTATTATAATAAGCTGTTTGCAAATAATGGTTCATTTTCATAAACATATTTTGGTTGTTTACAAAAAAGGCTTCCGACTTATCGAAATATTTACGGGCAGAATCCAGGTTGCCCAGCTCTGAATAAATTACCGCATAGGCCTGTTCGATGGCGCTTGTTAGTCCGAAATTAGCCAGGTATTCCTGCAGTTCTTTACCTGAAGGAGAATTAAAAAAGTCGAGCGACTTTTGCGGCTGTTCCATTTTTATATACACGTTCAATAAACTAACATAGCCCGGAACTTTCAGGGAACTGTATTTTAAAGAGTCCGCCATTTTTAGCGAACGTTCATAATATTTTATGGCCAGTTCATAGTTCTTTTTTGCGGCGTACAAAGCGCCAAGCGCATTAATATCGGTTACCCGTAAATAGGGAACATTTTTCTCCCTCATCTGGTCCAGCTTTTTGTACGCCAGGGTGTAATAATCAATCGCCCTGTCGTAATCTTCGATGCGGTAATAAAAGGAGGAGAGTTTAATATAGCTATCCCGCTCCAGCAATGGGTTTTTTATCTGCTCTGCCAATCGAAGGGAGGAAAGGTATAAACGGAGCGCTTCAATCTTTGCATTATTGGCAATATTTATATCGCCCTGGGTATTTAACACTAATATTTTTAAGCTGTCGTTGTCAAGGAAACTTACTTTGGAAGCTGCCTGGCCCGCATATTCGGCAGCTTTTATTTTATCGGGAACCAATAACTGAATTGCGGCCAGTTTTACCAAAGCAGCCACTACCTGTTTTTCCAGTCCGTTTTGACGGGCAATTTCCTCTGCCTTTTTATAGTATCCAATTGCTTTATTAGTATAATCCATGTTGCCCGCCCAGTATCCACACCTGGTACCATTCGACAGGTAGGCCTTTACCATTAACTCCCGGTCCCGTGATTCTTCCGCAATTTCGATCAATTGTTGCCCATAACTTTCCGCCTCCTGTAAATTAACATTCATCAGCATTCGGGAAAGCCGGTCGAGCAGCTCAATTTTATCCGCTGTTTTTCTGGGCTTACCCATTTCCTTTTTTAAGGAGTCAATCACTGCCATATCCTGCGCATCAACAGAAAGCATCGTCAATAATAACAAGAACAGGGACAAAATTTTGGTGATATGCATAACAATTAACATTATTCTGGATTGATAATGGCTTCCGTTACCATAAGCGCCTCCGCCGGCAAATTAAAATAACAAGAAGCCTGTACCGTAACATGGTAGTAAGTTTGGGAGCGAAAATAGTGAATTGGCTTGTTACAAGCAGGTGCAAAATATTAAAATATGATTATCATCAACTAACTCACAGGTAAATTTTCACCCGGTCATTTCGCTTCCAGTTAATTTTCAATAAAAGGTTCATGCGCCAATGTTTCAGGCAACCGCTCACTTTCATAACCACATTGCTGGCACTGGTACACATAATCGGGGGCAACGGCATAGCTGGAAAACAGCCAGGTAAACAGGGCTGTTAAATAATTAGCAGCCCCGGACCGGGTAATATGAATAAACTCATTTTCACCACATTTGGGACAGGTTGCCGCCTTTATATAAGTAGCTTCATATTCAGCCAGCAGCTCATTTACCATGGGTTCATCCTGTTCTTTAACCACAAGTTTAATTCCGCCAATGGCATTGGATAATATCGGATCGATGGTCACGGTAAACTCATCCCTCAAATAACATTCTACCCCTGCAGCATGTAGTTTTGTGAGGGTTATATTGGCCAAAAAATAATTATCAAATGTTTTCACAGTAACAAGGCGCATAAAAAACAGGCTTTAGGTTGAAACCCCCTCAGCGGTTATTGCAAGGCGGAGATGAGGAATTTATAATAATGAATATAGGCTTTTACTTCCATGTTACAAAACGTAGGGTAAGCGATGGAAATGCACCTTGCTGATCCAACAATCAATGGTAGTAATCGCATTAACAAAAGGAAGGCTTCGTTATCTGGCACTCACCCGCAGCCAGCAGGTATATGTCAATCATTTGATAAGCCATTCCTGGAGCGCTTATTTTTACGGTGATAGTAATCGTTCATCCCGCCGGATATTATTTTAGATCCAACCCGGGTTACTGCATAAAATGTTCAACATCTGTTTACCCGCTTTTCAATATTTATAATAAATTTTTATTGTACTTTGTAGCATTCGTACCCGATTGAATAAATAAACATCCTGAACAACGAGCCCGTGATACAATAGATGCCGACCTCTTCCGTTGTGTCTGGGCATATTCAGAAAAAAAAATCAATCAAAAAGCGGTAGGGGTTGACCTGCGTGTCAACCCCAAATAATAAACGTTTTATAAAAAGGGCAGACACGCAGGTCTGCCCCAACGGTCTGCCCCAACGGTCTGCCCCAACGGTCAAACCAAATAAAAAATGGATAATAAATCAACATTCAATCCCTGCATCCACCATCGGCGTTCTATCCGGTTGAAGGGATATGATTATTCGCAACAGGGAATGTATTTTGTTACCATCTGCGTTCGTCGCAGGTTGTGTTTATTTGGCGAAATAATTAATCAGGAAATGATTTTGAACGATGCAGGCAATATGATTAACAAATGGTATTTTGAATTAGAAAATAAATTCAGTGATATTAAATGTTTGGAACACATTGTAATGCCCAATCATTTTCATTGCATCATTGAAAATATGGGGGTAAACGTTGGGGCAGACCTGCGTGTCCGCCCCGATTCTCATAACCCATCGTTTATATTGGAAAATCCGGTAATGGATGGGGGGGATGGGCAGACACGCAGGTCTGCCCCAACGAACCCAACGAACCCAACGAACCCAACGAACCCAACAAACTCAACGAACCCAACAACCACTGATTCGGATATTTTAGGCGAGCACGTTGATTCACCCTTACATCGGGTAATACAATGGTTTAAAACAATGGCTACCAATGAATACATCCGGAATGTAAAATCAAACAATTGGCAAAGGTTTGAGGCGAAATTATTTCAACGCAATTATTATGAGCATATCATCCGGGATGAAAAATCGTATTTAGCCATTGCAGAGTATATCGTCAATAATCCTAAAAAATGGGATAATGATGCTATCCATCCAAATAATAAAAAAAAACATGAGCAACAACAATACTCAAACACCTTCAGCATAGTAAGTAAAGTGTGTTCCTTCTGCACACTTTACGGGATAATAGCGTAGGCTATGATTGTCTGAACTTTGATTTTTATGATTAAATGATTACCGTGATTGTGTTTTTGTTCAAAATTCTTTTAACTATGTTAATAAGTATAAAATTAAATTTAGCCATGCTGGCCTATTCATTAAATCATTTTCAAAATTGGCGGTGGTTAATTACAAACATCGCTCATTTTAAAAGCCCGCCCAGGCTGGCGCATACGCTTTTTATTGCTTGCTGTCAAGGATAATGGGGGTATTCCCCTTTCCCATTACAATCACTTTAGCATTGGCACTTAGGGCCAGCGACTGCAGTGCCTTTATCTGTTCGTATTGTAGTTGCTGATCAGTTAAGCCGGTATTGATAATTTTTTGATAGTCTGCAATGCCCTGTGCCTCCACCCTTTTTCTTTCTGCCTCCTGCTGTTCCTTCAGCAATACAAACTCCATTTTTTTGGCATCCTGCTCAGCATTAATTTTTGACTCAATTGAGGCCTTTACCGAATTGGGCAGGGTAATATTTCGGACCAATAACTGCTCCAGCATCAGGCCACGCTTTTTAAAATCATCCTCAATGGTTTTATAAATTCTTGCCTGGAACTCGTCGCGCTTTGAGCCAAACAGGTCTACCGCCTGGTAGTATACAGCATTGTCCCGTATTTTAGTACGCGTAATGGGCCTTACAATTTTGTCGCGGTAATCATCGCCGGTTTCCCTTAACAACCTGGGTGCATCCACGGCCACCAGGCGGTACAATACGGTAAGATCAATAGTTACTTCCAATCCATCGCTGGTTAATACTTTAATGGCATCATCGGCCGACTGCGTGCCCTCGTCGTTTACCCCCGTCATGGTGTAATTCTGAGTTTTAATATCCATCTTTTTCACGTCCATCAACGGGTTAATAAAATGCAGTCCGCTGGCCATCACATCATTTTGAATGCTGCCAAACAAAATCTTTACCCCCATCTCCCCCGGATCAATTTGTTTTACACAAGACCCGGCTATTCCCATCATGATAAATAAGATGGCAATAATTCTTCCTGCGCCGGAAAATTTTGAGGCTGCGGGATTTGTTTTAGCAATCACAGTAATCAGTATTAACAGAATTACGCCGAGTATAATTAAAAGCATGTCAAAGGTTTTAGGGTGTAAGTTCATTAAAAATTGGTTACCGTCCACACTTTACTCCAGGCTGCCAGGTGGTAAAACCGCAATCACCATGTTAGGCGGTCAAATTACCAGCGGGGGGTTGCTACCCGTTATACGGAGCCCGGACAGGTATAAAAACGGAGTTACCATATGCAGCAACTCCGTTATAAGTAGTATTGTGAATAGCGCCACCTAATTATTCAGCATCAGGGGCATTACCAACATCAATAGTTCCTCATGCGGTTCCATTTCGGTGGGCTTAATTATACCCGCTTTGGTAGCCGTACTCAACTCAATGTTAATTTCAGGTGTTTCTGCCGCGTTCAGCATTTCAATTAAAAATTTTGCATTAAAGGCAATTTGCAGGTCTTCTCCATCATACTGGCAACTCATCCGCTCGTTTCCTTCAAAACTAAAATCAACATCCTGCGCCGCCAGTTGCAATTCGCTGCCGCTTATGGTAAGTGCCACCTGGTTGGTGCTTTTGTTGCTAAATACGCTTACCCGGCGCAAGGCACTTTGAAAATCAATTTTGTTCACTGTTAACCTGTAAGGATTATCAACGGGAATCACCACTTTATAATCAGGAAAACGGGCATCAATTAGCCTGCAAACCAATTCTGTACCCCCATGGGTTACAAATAAATGATTGCTATTGTAGGAAATCGTTAGCTCATCCTCATTGTCCGGCAAGGCCGTTTTAAGCAAGTTGAGCGGCTTCTTGGGCACAATAAAAGTGTCGGTTTTGGGGCAACTCACGTCCGTTCGCTTATACTTAACCAGGCGGTGCGCATCGGTGGCAACACAGGTGAGGCCCTTTTTATCCAGTTCAAAAAACACCCCCGTCATGGCTGGCCGCAGGTCGTCGGTACTTACTGCAAAAAGGCTTTTGTTGATGGCAGTTACCAGCGCCGTGGACGACATGGTAAATGCATTGGCATCATCCGCTACGGGTTCCTTGGGAAAATTATCCGGGTTTTCGCCCATCACCTTATACTTTCCGTTATCACTGGTAATTTCAATACCAAAGTTTTTATCAATTGTAAAAGTAAGCGGTTGTTCGGCAATGTTTTTTAACGAATCCATTAAAATCTTAGCTGGGATACATACCTTTCCGCTGTCCTTTGCTTCCACATCCAGGTGAACCTTCATCACTGTTTCAAGGTCGGTTGCCACTACGGTTAGCTTGTTCTTGTCAATTTCAAAAAGAAAGTCCTCCAGTATAGGTAGTACAGTATTGGCATTAATCACGCCATTGATCTGTTGCAGTTGTTTGAGCAAGGCCGCAGACGAAACGATAAACTTCATAATTATTTCTTTAGTTGGCAAATATAAAATTTACCGGCTCAAATGTACGGGGTAATTTTTTTTAAAACTATTTTCCGGCCCATCATCCGGTGAACCATTGCCACCTGTTACCGGTTAATGCGGTATGGGTAGCGGCAAGTGGTACTTCAGTGATAACAGCAGCCCGAATTAGGTAGCAGTAACCGGGATAGGTAAGAAGATGGTAGAAATTCTTTCTTCCGTTTCGTATTTGCCACGGCGCAATAAATAATAGGTCACCCGCAATGGGTTGTTGGGGCGTGTCCCCCTCCTACCGTCGGGGGCCGGGCTTTTCATTGCAAGTCCTCCCCCGATGAATCGGGATGCGGGCTTTTCATTCCAATCCCTCACGCAGGCGCTCACTGCTTGTTTCCGTTCATTTTTCTGCAATTTAACCAGTTAAAGCATTGTTACCTCCTCGTGTCAGGCGACTTTCAGCCACCCCCCTTTTCACCAATACGGTTAACCTCATTTACACCAGGCACATGGTTCGCCGGCGAGTAAGCCTTGTACAATAATACTTGGCCGTCATTGAAATCCCCTGTTTAATTTTACCGCCGCATGAGCAAACCCTATATTTCCAACAAAGAGGCCCTTCAAAAAGCCAAACATTATTGTGCTTACCAGGAGCGTTGCCACACCGAGGTGAAGGAAAAACTGTACACTTTTGGGCTCTCCACCCACGAAGTGGACCTTGCCATTAGCCAGTTGATTGAAGAAAATTATTTAAACGAAGAGCGGTTTGCCATCCTGTATGCCGGTGGCCACTTCCGAACAAAAAACTGGGGCCGGGTAAAAATCAGGTACGAATTAAAGAAAAAACAGGTAAGCGATTACTGTATTAAAAAAGCCCTTGTCGAAATTGAAGAGGCGGACTACAGTATCACGTTGCGCAAACTGGCGGTTAGCAAATTAAATACGCTTAAGCAAGCCAACAATCATTATGCCAGGCGCCGGCAATTACAGGAATACCTTCGCAGTAAAGGATTTGAATCAGACCTTATTAACAACCTGCTCGCAGAATTATTAAATTAACCACCCTCCGGTACGCCACCTATTGGGGAGCTTACTTTTTGCGCTCCTGTTCAATGGTTTCCGTAATCACCCGCAATTTGTTTTCGCAATAGGCTATCAGTACGTTGGCCTCCTTCACTTTTTGGGCCAAATCTTCCAGTTGAATGCTGTCCTGTTCAATTTCGTTCACCAGCTTTTCCAGTGATGCGAATGCTTTATCAAAGGTTACTGCTTTCGACATTGCTTTCCTTTTTGTTAATGGTGGTCTGTAAAATGGTGTCCTTCAAAATCACCTGCACTTCGTCTGTCACCTGCAACAGTGCCGGGTTGGTGACTATTTGTTGCTGCTTCATCAGCATGGCAAAACCCCTTTTTAATATGGTGTGGGGACTGCTGCTAATAATAATACGCCGGTGATAGGTCAGTTGTTGGTTGGCTGACTGCAGCCTGTTGTCTACTGCATTAAAAAAACGCTCTTTTAATTGAAGCAGGTCTTTTTCAAAACTCATATTGCCATCTAGTAAATAAGTGGCCACTTCTGTAGGGGTTTTATGTTGACGTGCCACCATATCTGCAATGCTCGTATTCCGATCGTGGCCAATACCTGTTAAAATAGGCAGTGTAAAGTCAGCCATGTAATTGCACAGATCAAAACTATTAAACGATTTAAAGTCTGTGTCGGATCCACCACCACGTACAATTACCACCACATCAAAATCACTCAATTGATTCTTCACTTTTGATAGTTGGTGCATGATCAACGTGGCAGCTGCATCTCCCTGTACCTGTGTAAAAAACGGCTGGATAGAAAATGCATAGCCATACTTGTTTTTCCCCATTACCTCTGTAAAATCACGGTAACCATCCGAGTTGGGCGCCGTAACGAGTGCAATGCGTTGAAAAACCGTGGGCAGCGGCAGGCGGTTATTGAAGGTTGAAAAACTGCCATTGGGCTGAAGGCGGATATGTACGTTTTCCTTTAACAATCGCTCTATGGTTTGTTTCCGCTCCAATTCCAACTGTCCAACGGCATAAGCAAAATCAATGGCCATCACCTCAAGATCAAGCCCAAACCGTTGATGAAATCGTACCCGCACAGTACAGGTAATTTCCAGTCCGCTCGAAAAAACCTGTTGTGTTTCCCGCTCAAAATTTTCAATATGATGATAGGTGGCCGACCAAAAAACGCCCTTCATCTCGCTGGTAATATTGTGGCCCTCCTTCTCAATAAATTTCAGGAAACACCATCGTTTATCGGGGTACTTTTTAACGTCGGTAATAGCCGCCTTTATCCAAAACAACCGGCCGGCAAACCGCTGACGAATGGCATCGTCAATTTCCCCCATCAATTCGGATAATTGTAGTACTGCAGGCATAGATTATAAAAGTAAGTCGTAATTGTTGGGCGTTGTAAAATATTTTACCAGGACGGAGGCAACCTTTCTTTCATCAACAGGTGCTGGGAAAAATCTCCTGGCCAAGGGCAAAACGGATGTTGTGTAGCAATACCAGCGGCCGGGCTCCATCCAGCATAGTGGCCGAAAAAATATCTTTTACAGCGGGCGGAAGGTAGCGTATTTTTATAGCGCAATGCGTACTGTACGGCTAGCGTGCCTTCTATTCCAATTATGCGTTATCAAACATTAAAACATGGTATTACTTATTCAGTGCATCGACCAGGTGGGGCTGGTAGCTGCCATCGCTGCGATACTGGCAAAGGACGGAATCAATATTGTTTCCATGCGGGAATTTGTAGATACTGCCGATAACCGATTTTTTGCCAGGGTAGTATTGGCAGGTGAAATGGACAGTGCATCCCTGCTTACTCAGCTTACTGCCCGGTTGCCTGCCAACGCCGCCATTAACCTGGTGACCAGTAATGAAAAAAAGTTGATCCTGCTGGTAACAAAGGAATACCATTGCCTGGGAGATCTCCTTATCCGGCATCACTTTAAAACCCTGGGTGCAGGTATTCAATGCGTGATCGGCAACCGCAACACCTTACAGGATATTTGCCGCCGGTTTGATATTCCGTTTCATTTCCAAACGCACGAAGCAATGGAAAAACCGGCTTTCGAATCAGCTTTGCTGCACATTATTCAACAATACAATGCCGACTACCTGGTGCTGGCTAAATTCATGCGGATTTTGTCCGACGGTTTTGTTGCAAAATTTCCTAACCGGCTAATAAATATCCACCATTCTTTTCTACCAGCGTTTACTGGTTCCAGCCCATACCGGCAGGCATTTGACCGGGGGGTAAAACTAATTGGCGCCACTGCCCACTTTGTAACCAACGAGTTGGATGAAGGGCCCATTATTTCACAACAGATCATTCCCGTAACCCATTCCTTTACCACTTTAGATATGGTGCACTCCGGTAAAGAAATTGAAACGGCCGTACTGGCCCGTGCCCTGCAACTGGTGATAGAAGACCGGGTTTTGGTATATAAAAACAAAACCATCGTGTTTGATTAACTGCGCTCCGGTAGAAGTGCTTACCCGCCACTCGTACATTTTATATCCCGGCTAACTAAACGATCACTATTTTCGGTGTTAAAAACAATCCATTATGAAGCAAATCAGCCTGGTAATCTGCAGTTGTCTTTTTTACAGTACCTTGTTTTCACAGGGAGCATCAACATCGGTAACCAAAATGGATTTTGAAAATTACAATCCAACCTCCACATTGGTAGTGCCGGGCCATATTGTAACCCGCTCCCGCTTCCCGTTCATTGATGTGCACAACCACCAGCGGGATATGGGCAGCCGTGCACTTGGTTCGCTGGTTACGGAAATGGATAGCCTGAATATGAAGGTAATGGTTAACCTCAGCGGTGGTAGCGGCAACAGTTTGAAACAAAGCCTGGAGAGTGTAAAAGCTGCCTATCCAAACCGGTTTATCATTTTCGCCAATATTGGTTTTAATGGAATTGGCGAAAAGGGATGGACAGAAAAAGCAGTGCAACAACTGGAACAGGATGTAAAAAACGGGGCCAATGGGCTAAAAATTTTTAAGAACCTTGGTTTTTCAGTAAAAGATAACGAAGGCAAACGGGTGCCGGTAAACGATCCAAGGTTGGATGCCATTTGGGCCAAATGCGGCGAATTAAAAATACCCGTGCTGATACACACTGCCGACCCCAAGCCCTTTTGGGATAATGTGGATGAACACAATGAACGCTGGATGGAAATAGTTACCCACCCCGGGCGTAAGCGTGGCGCAGATAACCCCGTACCCTGGGAAACACTGATGGATGAGCAGCATGCCATCTTTAAAAAGCACCGCAACACTACGTTTATTGCCGCCCATTTTGGCTGGTTTCCCAACGACCTCGCCCGGCTGGGACAGTTGCTGGACGGATTACCCAATGTAGTGGTTGAATTTGGAGCTGTGATTGCAGAATTGGGTAGGCAACCCATTATGGCCAGGAATTTTTTTACCCGCTACCAGGACCGCATCTTATTTGGTAAAGACAGTTGGGTGCCGGAGGAATACAAAACCTATTTCCGGGTGCTGGAAACTGCGGATGAATACTTTCCCTACCATAAAAAATACCATGCTTTCTGGAGTATGTACGGGTTAGGCTTATCGGAGGATATCCTGAAAAAAGTGTACTATAAAAATGCGCTAAGAATTATCCCGAATATAGACAAAACCCTTTTTCCGAAATAACACGCTGCTTGTTATCAGTGTAAGGATTTAATTAATTCTTTTTCCATTCCGGTATCCTTCCCGGGGTATACGGTGCACCGTTCTTTTCCAACGCTGTCTCTATCTTTTTTACTGCTTCGCCAATTTGTTTCAATTCAGCCAGTAAAGGCTCAAACTGATTGGCAGCCACGGTATAAGATTGCTCGTAGGTGGTGGGGGGCAAAGATGTGGTGTTCCAAAGCGAGCCGGTGATTGCCCCAATTCTATTGTTGATAGAAGGTAGGGTTTCAAACTCGCGTCTTGCCAGGGTGGCATCCCCGTTCAACTGCGTGCTTACCGCTACCAGCTTTTTTTCGATAGAAAAGATGTCGGTGGCAGTGGTGGCCGGCATGGCAGGCGTTTCAATGAGCGCCTGCTTTATATATTTTATTCTATTCAGCAATTCGCCCCGGTATTCGTTGGCAGCGGTAGTGGCGCGCCGTAGTTCCGCTACCTTGCGGGAAAACTGCTGCAACGATTTTTTATCCGGCTCGGTCATCGGGGTTTCGCTGAGGGTTTTAGTGGTAAAAGATTGCGGGGCTACCAGTTCCGTATACCCGCCATCTTCAAATTTACTTAAGGCTACTGTGTACTGGCCAGGCAATGCCATATAACCGGTTTCCTGCCCACCAAAAACAAAAGATTCGTCATAGGGAGTAAAATCGATTGGCGAAAAGCGTGCATACCGAAAATCCCAGGTAACACGTTGAATGCCCTTTTTTGTACCGGCTTTTATTTTTCGAACCACCTCACCTGCATCGTCGGTGATGGTAAAAAGCAAATGCGGGGCAGGTTGCATATCTTCCTGCCGCATCGAATCAATGGAAATATAATAGGGTGCACCTCCCTTTTTAATAATGGCTTTTTCCTGTTCCTTTCGCTTCTCTTTGAGTGTTTTAATATCCTCCTTTAAATAATAGGTGAACACAGCGCCAGGTGCAGGATTGGCTACCGTGAAAAAACTCTCTCCCTGGAAACCCTTTCCACTTACGCCCAATGGCATGGAAGGTATAAACATCAACGCATTTTTTATCGGGAAGATGGTGGCCGGCTGGGCTAGTTGCGCGGCGCTTAGGTTTCGTAATACCGAATAATCATCCAGTACATAAAAGCCCCGGCCAAAGGTTGCCAGCACTAAATCGTTTTCGCGCCGTTGAATTTCAAGGTCCCTTACCGCAATGGTGGGTAAACCTGCCTTTAACTGCACCCAGCGTTCGCCCCCATCGATGGTGAAGTAAACGCCAAATTCGGTACCAACAAACAACAGGTTGGGCTGCAGGTGGTCTTCCGCAATAGTGTAAACAGTGCCTCTTTCCGGCAGGTTATGTTGCAGGGCCGTCCAGGTTTTTCCGCCATCACGGCTCCTTGAAATATAAGGATGAAAATCGCCAGAACGGTGATGATTAAACGTAGCATACACCGTATTTTTTTCATGCCGCGACGCAATCAACTGGTTGATATAACTGCGCTCCGGTACACCTGGGATATTGTCCATCCGGGTCCATAGTTTACCACCATCCCTGGTAACATGAATCAATCCATCATCAGTGCCGGCGTATAATAATTGCTCATCCAGCGTCGACTCCGCAATGGTGGTAATATTACCATATATATCAGTTGACCCGTTTTTCGCCACCGCATCCATGCTCCATACCTTACCCATTACCTCCAGTTTATTCCGATCGATACCGGCGGTTAAATCACCACTGATTGCGTTCCAGGTATTGCCCCGGTCGTTGGTGCGAAATACCTTGTTGGAGGCAATATACAATCGCTTGTTGTCAAAATGCGAGATCAACAGCGGCGCATCCCAGTTCCAACGGTAAGCAACTTCCCCCTCTTTTTCCACCGGTTTGATGTCCAGCATTTCTCCCGTTTTCTTATCATAGCGCACCAACGATCCATATTGCGCCTGCGCATACACAATATTGGGATCCGACTGGTCAACCTGGCTTTCGAATCCATCCCCGATACTCGTAAAATACCAATCGGAATTCATTATTCCGTTGGCACTTTTGGTACGCGAGGGGCCACCAATACTAAAATTATCCTGTGTACCGCCATGCACCCCATAAAAGGGCAATGCATTATCAGTGGCAACTTTGTAAAACTGGGTGATGGGCAGGTTGGGTTTAAAAAGCCAATTGGCCGCACCATCAAAACTTTCGTATAATCCGCCATCACACCCTACCATCAAATGATCAGTTGCACCAGGGTCGATCCATAAAACATGGTTATCAATGTGCTTGCTCTTTTCGCCCAGGATATTAAAATTCTTCCCGCCATCCATACTCACCACCATGTAGGCATTAATAACAAAAACCTTTTCGCTATTTACCGGGTCACAAAATATTTTCTGGTAATAGTTGCCGGAAGTAGTGTAGCTGCTTTGCTTTTCCCAGCTTGCCCCACGATCCTTACTCTTATACACACCGGCACCTTCATTCGCTTCTACCACCGCATATAACTGGTCGGGGTTACCGGGTGCAATCGCCAGGCCAATGCGCCCTACATCGCCGGAAGG
>JBBQOJ010000005.1:0-16804 GCA_038330815.1 Chitinophagales bacterium
ATTGCCTATTGTTATTTTCTCTTTTCCACAATAGGTGGTGGCGCCATATATCGCTTGCCTATATTGGTAAACTAATAATAAATTCTGCCCCTTCATTTTCGCGGGTAGTTACTTTTATTTCACCACCGTGCCCCTTGGTAACAATATCGTAGCTCATACTTAGGCCCAGTCCGGTGCCTTGCCCGGTAGGTTTGGTGGTAAAAAAGGGCTGAAAAATTTTATCCAGTATTTTTGTTGGTATACCTGGCCCGTTGTCTCTTACGCGGATTTCTACGGCCTCCCCTATTTTTTTGGTGCTCACCCATACGGTAGGCTGGTGCTTGTATGCAGGATCTTTAAAACCGCTAGCGGGTGGAGTGGGCGCTGCATAAAATGCATTGGTTATTAAATTCAATACCACCCTGCCTATATCCTGGGGAATGATGGAAATGGCACCAATGCCTGTTTCCCCGGCATTCAGCCTTTCGTCGTAATCGGTTACCAAGGTGGCATTAAAGGATTTGTCTTTTGCCCGCAAGCCATGATAGGCGAGCCGTAAATACTCATCTACCAGTTTATTGATATCGGTGGGCTCTTTTAAACCGCTGCTGCTGCGACTGTGTTGAAGCATCCCTTTTACGATGGCATCGGCTCGTTTTCCATGTTGGTTTATTTTTTGTTCGTTGGAGGCGATATCCGTTGCAATTGCTTTTGCTTCTTCGAAGTTGCCGCTTTCAATGGCGGCTTTCATTTCTGTAATTAGTTCTGCATTGACTTCAGAAAAATTATTTACAAAGTTCAAAGGGTTTTGAATTTCATGCGCAATGCCGGCGGTGAGTTCTCCAAGGCTGGCCATTTTTTCGGATTGAATGAGCTGGGCCTGCGTTGCTTTTAATTCATCAATGGTTTTTTGTAATTCCTCTTTTTGTCCCACCAGTTCTACTGTACGCTCCGTTACCTGTACCTCCAGGGCTGCTTTTAGGGATTGGGTGATTATAAATTCCTTCTCTTTTTCCAACGTTTTTTTTCTTTCAAATTCTAATGCCTTCCGTTGCCGTTTATTGATGATCAACATGGCGACTAACCATACAATGGCGAAAGTAGTGGCCGTAACAAAATAGATATCCCAGGTTTTATAAAAGGAGGCACTTACCAGCCTGGTAAAGTCGCCCAACAAATTAATGAGTACAAACGGCAGGATGGCATATACCACCGACCTGACGGGTTTAAATTCGAGGCGGGTGAGGTTTATATAAATTACGGTAACCAGCATGGCATGTGCTATCCACTCTGTTACAGCGCGGGTAAATGGAACCGTGGTTTCCAACACCATAAACGTAATGGAGGCTGCCAGTCCGCCTTTCAACAAAGGATCCCATTGGGTTGGTACGCCTTGTTGTGGCAGGTTTTTACGCAGGTAAATAAAAAGAATTACGAGAAGTATAAACTCAATGTGCATATTTTACAAATAAGTTGTTTGCCATCTGGCAGGCAAATTAACAATAAACCCGGTAAGTCCATTTTGTTTCCATAATTTGTCTGAATCACGCATATGCACGGATTATAGGATTTCACTTATTTGATTATGGCCTTCCTCCGTGCAATCAATAAATCATGTGCATTTACAATATCATAATTCGGCTGAATCGCAGATTAGTACGGATTATAGGATTTTACTGATTTGATTATGTTCTTTATCCGTGTATAAGATTTCACTGATTTGCTTATGCCCTTCCTCAGTCTAATCAGTTAATCCCCTACATCCGTGTTTCAGACAACGGCAATTGAACACTAACGGATATGCAGGGATTTTTGAATTTCACAGATTTTATTTTCATAGAACGAGTCTTTTAAATGTTAAACTTTTGCTTCCAAAATTGATTAATAAACCAACCTCGAGTTTGTATGCTTTCAGGTAATTTAAAATTTGGCAAGATGAACATTTTCCAAAATAATAGCAGCTTTCAATTCTAACAAGACTTTTCCTTCCACAACAAAATCGGCTCTCCGTCTTCCAATTGGCGTTTGCAAATTTTTATAAAATATATCCTGCTCAGTTTCTCTTGCAAAGCTTAGCCCGGCTTTTGATAATTCCCATGCAAGGGCTCTTTGATAAATAACTTCCTGAAAACCATTGCCTAAGAATTTATGAACTTCAAATGAAGCGCCAATAATTTTCTCAGTGATCTCCTTATATTTTAATTCTCTTTGCACGCGATAAATTTGTGTAATGAATTAATCATTAAAATCCCTACCTATGGCAGGAAGCATTTACAATGTTTCCTGGTAATTCGTCTGAATTACGGATATACACGGATTATAGGACTTCACCGATTTGATAATTCTTTTCCTCCGTGATTACGGTAATTTAACTGCAACGGATATACACTGGTTATAAGATTTCACTGATTTGCTTATGCCCTTCGTCCGTGCAATCAATTAATCCCTTTAATCCGTAATTCAGACAACAGGCAATTGAATAGTAAATTCACTTCCTTCACCTTCCTTTGTTTCCACTTTCAACTCGCCGCTGTGTGCTTTTATAATATCATAACTAAGGCTCAATCCCAATCCTGTGCCCTGCCCGGTGGGTTTGGTGGTGAAAAAGGGTTGAAAAATTTTATCTATAATTTGTGGGGGAATGCCAAGGCCATTGTCTTTTATTGATACCAGGATATTACCCGCTTCTTTTTTTGTAGTTACGGAAACGGTAGGCTCGTATCCTTCCGATTGTTGTTTCTTTCGATCGGTAACTACATAAAACGCATTGGTTATTAGGTTTAAAATAACCCTGCCGATATCCTGGGAAATGATATTAATATTACCTATCGATTGATCGTAGTCAGTATGTAAAGTGGCATTGAAGGATTTGTCTTTCGCCCTTAAGCCATGGTAGGCCAGGCGTACATATTCGTCGGCAAGCTCATTGATATTAGTTGGCTCCTTTAGTCCGCTGCTGCTCCTGCTATGTTGTAACATTCCCTTTACAATGGCATCAGCACGTTTACCATGAATATTTATTTTTTCCAAATTCTGTATTACGTCATTGGCAATTTCCGCCGCCTCTCCGGTATCCCCTTTCGCCAAAGCTTCCTTCATTTCATCGAGCAGTTCTTTGCTTACTTCACTAAAGTTGTTTACGAAATTCAACGGGTTTTGAATTTCATGTGCAATGCCGGCAGTGAGTTCGCCCAACGAGGCCATTTTTTCAGATTGAATTAACTGCGATTGCGTTGCCTTTAATTTATGCAGCATATCTTCTGCCTGTAGTTTCTGCGCCTCAATCGCCTTGTTATTTTCCTGAAGATGATGGTAAGCCTGGTTGAGCCTTTTTTTATTACGGTTGATGATCCACAATATAATACCCAGCGCCAACAATGCTGCCAAGGCAGAAAAAAGTATCCATCGTTGTTGCAAGGCCCTTTTTTCAAACGCCAGTTCCTTTTTTGAAATTTCGTACCTGGATTGATAACTGGCCGAAGCCCGTTCGCTGGCGATGTTATGCAAACTGTCTGAATACAACTTATAAGCCTGGTAGTATCCAACGGCTTTTTTTCCTTCACCCATTGTGCCATAAAGGATGGCTACAATTTCATTGGCATCCCGTATCAACTGCACCTGTCCCATGGCGGTAGATTTTTCAAGTGCTTCCAATCCATTGGCAAGGCCCTCTTTCAATAACCCCTTTTTATTATATACTTTAGCAAGTCCAATCAAGGCCTTACAGGCAGCAGTTCCATAGTCTTGTTGCCGGGCGATTTGCAGGGCATTTTCAAATTGGTAAAGCGCTTTGTCTACGCTATCTAACTGGTAAAAGGTATTGGCTAAAGTATTGGCGGTAACCACCAACATTTCCGGAGATTTTTTTAGGGTAGCCAGCCGCTGGGCGATGGTAAGGTGATGAAGCGCCGTGGCGGGCTTTCGCTGTTCAAGGTTTACCTCGCCCATATTATTGTAAGCCAATATGATGCCGATCGTATCCGACATGCTTGCAGCGATTTGTAAGGTTTGCCTATAGACAGCTGCTGCCTCTGCCAGTTTTCCCTGGTAAAAATGCACAATAGCAATATTGTTTAGTGCACTACCTTCCAGGAATTGATCGCCTACCGATTCTGCCGCTTTTAACGTTTGGTAAAATTGTTTTAGTGCCTCCGGGTAGTTGCCCTGGTTAAGGTGCACCAGCCCGATATTATTAAGTATGCCGGGAATGGCCTTGTTGTAGTTTATTTTAACTGCCAATTCATAAGCCAGTTGGTAATACTCCAATGCTTTCTCATAATTACCCTTGGTTTGCCATGCATTACCAACAATTTTGTAGATATTAGCAACGCCCACTTTGTATCCCATAGCCCTGCAAACCTCTACCTGCCCCGATAACATTGATAAAGCACTATCCGGGTAACTATCTGCATAAATGAAGGCGAGTTCATTTACCCTGTTGGCATACGCAGTATCCTGCAGGTAATTCGGTTGCTGTTTGAATTGCGCAAGTTTTGCCTTTAGTTGTTGCAGGGTGCCTTGCTGGCATAAAATCCTTGCGGGATTCAGCATTGCCAGGCAACCTGTAAAAAATAATAATGCCAAGATTCGCTTCATACAAAAGATAGAGCAGTTGGTTAATTAAAAGTGGAAGCATACTACTTGAACGGAAATACCCAACTCTTTTTATGATACCGCTGTTAAAAGGTAAGGTAACCTGGTAGGTTCAAATTGCCTTTCATTCAGGTATTGCTCGTTGATTGCGCAGCTACCTAACAAAAGGATTGCACAAGAGCACCATGGTTGAACAAAGCAACACCATCATCTTGCCAATTTGCCATTAAGGTAATAATAGTAATCGACTTCCCCTTAAAATATTACTACATTCCTCTATTTAACGAAAGATTTACTGCAGCGTATACCCCTTATAGTGGTCAAGTTGTTTTGTAGCCGCTTTTTTATTTTTCCCTGAAACAAACATTATATGGAAAGTTGATCGTTGGGCTAACAAACTCCAGGTCATACTCCCTATAATTTTTCTTTAGGATGGTGATTGGATTACATGAAATAAGTGTGGTAATAGGGATAAAAGTAGGCTAAAGGTCAGCAGGTGTTTATTTGAAACCTGGTAACGGTGCCTTAACGCTGAACATGAAAAGGATTGAACATTGGTATATTTCCGGCGACGATAGTTACAATGGCTGGATATCTTTTTTTTAAATCAGTAATTTATTTATAATTCATATTAGAATTAGATAGATTAAATAAAACTATCTTTAGTTTACCTAAATAATTTAACTATGTTACAACGCCTAAAAATGTATGCCACACCGGGTTTTCTTATGGCTGTTATGATGATGCTTGTAGTAACCGGTTGCAACAATGCAGCAGAAACGGAAGAAAAATCAGCCTCCCCGGCAATGGAAACACCGGCACCCGAAATGAACGTAGTGCCCGATTCACTGCCACCGATCGATACTTCGGCTTCCAGCAGGCCTGAACCAAGAAAGACCATACAATAACTATGCTTGCACCATTTACTGGCAGGTGTTTTTGGATAAAGAAGGTAGCCTGGATGGTATTGCTATGCTTTAACCTTTGCGTCGGCGGCCAATTGTTTGGGCAGTCGTATTATTATTTTGAAAACCGGTTGCCCGTTACCGATAGCATAACCTTTACTTACTTTACCTTTCTAACAGTGGCCGCCGATGGAAGTGCTACGGCGAGGATAAATTATGCCGATCCTATTGCGGGAGAAAACCGTTTGATAGAATTGCAATTGGTAGACTCTATCTTGCCAGTTGCCAATGCCACGGGATGTAAAAAGTACCTGGTGGCACAAGGGGAGCCTGTGTTAATCATGGGAAATGCGACAGTTGGTTTTTTATTGCCGCGGATTGTTTTTGAACGGCAATCAAATTGTAGTGACTCTTTTTATACGCCGCTGGCGATAGATTACCAGTACGCAAATAGGGAATGGCGTACTGCGAAGATGATTGCCCAACAGGAAAAAACGTATGAGGAATTAGTAAAGGATAAGGATTTTGTAAGTTATTTTTTCAACAGCGGGGATGAATTCTATCACTACCTGTATGATGAAAAAACACGTACCCCTCCTGTACAACGGTTGGAAAAATTATACCTGGTGGTGGTTGCCAATACCCTCGATCCGTCAATTGGTATTACTTCTCAACGGGATTACGAGAATATCACCCTCACTTTTACAAGGTTGGCAAAAGACCTTGGTATACCCTTGATAGCTACACCCATTATTGGCAGGGCCTTTAATAAAAAAGGTGTGGAGCAGGTGTTGGCAAAGTTGAAGCCGGCACCAATTGATATCGTGATTTTTTATTACAGCGGGCATGGTTTCAGGTATGCCAACGATATCAGTAAGTATCCGCGGATATCCATGCGCACAAGTTCCACGCAACAACTCCAGCAAAATAATTTAAGCATTGAAGCCATCCATCAACAGGTGGTAAAAAAAGGGGCAAAGGTGAGTATTGTATTGAGCGATTGTTGCAATGAAGATATTGGCGCTCCTGTACCGGTAGGCAGGGAGTTGCTGCGAACCAGGCGGGGTGGCGTGAGTGCTACCACCTTAAATATGGCCAATTGCAATGCACTTTTTTTTCCTGCTCAACCGGTGTCCATCTTAACCAGTTCGGCAGAAGCGAATCAATTGGCCACCGGCAATCCGGTAATGGGTGGTTTTTTCACTTGTTTTTTTAATATTTTGCTCAATGAAAGTTTGTACGGATTTCAACAAAGCAACTCCTGGCTAAGGCTCTTATTGGCGGCAAAGGAGAAAGCACGATGGCAGGCACTCAGCGCCATGTGCGGTTCGAACCGTTGTGTACAAAGAGCAGAAATCAGCGTGTTACCTCCACGGTAGATTTATGTATTATTGCTGCATTCCTTTGATTTGCTGTTTTCAATTTCTATTGGGGATATGGTGATACGTATCCTGGTATCCTGTATTGAATAGGATCGATCGGCGGTAGCGGATATAGGGAAATATCCCCATTATCCAGCTCATAATTTTTTAGCAATGTTTTCCAGGGTAGGGTGTTTCTGCTATTTTTCCAAACGGCATCATTGTCCAGTACCTGTTTATAGTTGAATCCTTCATCCAAGGCCTTTTTCAGTGCCTTTAGTGAAGTACTTTCCTGCTTTTGCATGGCATACAACCGGGCAATGGTGTATAATTGAGTAATTTGCTTTTCCTTTGCAGCATCGGCTTCATCGTCGCCTTCTCCTGGAGTCTTTGGATGCACATTTGCCGGAGATTTTAATAAAATGGCCAACGCCTTACCAGGCTGTGCAGACAACCAATTCATCCGGGCATTTACCATCGCAACCTCCGATTTTTCTTTATTGGTGGCAGGTTGAAATCCTTTTAAAACATTGCCCGCGTCTTTATTATTGCCAGCAAGCACCTGCCAGTTTGCAAGCTGTATCAATTGGGTGGGGGTTGCTTTATTTTGACGGTACAACATTTCGCATTGTTCGGCGGCTGCCGGCAATTCATCCTTTACCACCAGGTATTCGATTAGTTTATTGTTGAGTTCTGTGTTACCAGGGGCTAATTTCATCAATCGAAAATACAGGTAGAGGGCTTCTTCCTGGTTACCCATCCAGCTATGTACATCTGCCAATGCTTCCAACACCTGGTTGTTTGCCTGCAGTTCGCCGGAAAGCCTGATGGATTGAAGCAGGTTATCACGGGAGTCTTTCAAAGGATCGTATACGGTTGACTTTATGATCACCGTTTCTCCGGTACCTGGCAAGGTAAACCGGATGGTATGTTCTTCCGAAGGTACTTCACCGCCCTGCCACGGATAAGCATATGGGTGCATCGACTGGTAAAATGACTCGTATTCTTCAATGGGCATTTGCTCAAAAGCCAGGGCAAGCCTGTTGTGTAAAAACAAACCTGCCTTTTCTTTCCAGTAACCCTCCCGCGGAAACTGCTGCATCCTCCGCAGGTAAAAATTATAGGTAGCTGTTTCGAGGTAACTATTAATATTCAGCCAGTAAAAATTTATTTTGAGTCCGAATAGCAATTTCCAGGTACCTGGTACATTTGCGGCCATGGCTGCCTGCCTTGCATTACCCGCTGTACGACTATTGTCCACCTGTTGCAACCATTTTTTTTCTGCCTGTAAGTAATCGCCCTCCTGTTCATAAAGTGCTGCTGCACTGATAGTGCCACCCATGCGGATAGGCGCCTCGTATTGTTCCATTAACGCTTCCATTAACCAGTAGTTTTCTTCGCTATGTTCCCTGTTGCGGGAAAAATCATAGTGAAAACCTACATATTTTGCCTGGTCGATCTGGCGTTGGTTTTCTATACCGGCGATTATTTCATATTGTTGAATGGCCTTGCTGGTCAATTTTTGTTCCTCAAAAACCCTGGCCAGCAGGTAATGGTCTTCCAGTACATCGTACTGGTAAAATAGCAACAACTTTAGCAGGCAGCTATCATTACCCGGAACCGACGCGCCATACAGGCTATTAATTAATTGTTTATTGAATTCCTTTCCCGGAGCATGGACACTGATGGATTTTATCAACATCGCTTCGGCCTGCGGCCAGCTTTTCTGCCGGTACAATTGTTTTCCCAGGTAATGGTGTGCCAACAAAATTGTTGGCTGCAATGCTACCGCCCGGGTTAATAATTGCATCCCCTTTTCGGAAGCAATATTGGTATCCTCCAATGCCCGTAGTCCTTTTTCGAGTTCAATATATGCGGTCCATTTTTTATTGCCAGCATTAAGCGGCGGGGTGCAGGTTACCTTTTCAGGTGGAGGTAAATAGTAGCTAAGTCCACCTAGTTCTACCCCATAGGTAAAAGCACCCGGGTTAATAACAAAATCTTTTTTCCGGATCATGGCTTCGTACAAATGCGTATTTGCTTTTGCATATTCACCTGTGGAGATATAAATGTCCCCTAATCGTTCATATGGCAGAAAATGCACATTGTTTTTTTTGATGGATTTTAAATAGTACGCTTCAGCTGCCAGCCAGTTTTTTTTCTTTTCCATTACCAATCCTGCATTGGTTAGTACGTAGGCGAGGTTGTGTTGCAATGAGTCGGCCTTTTTAATCGCCGTTGTTGCCTCTTCCAGCCTGTTTAATGCGAGGCCCATTCTTATTTTATTACTCCAGGGGATTGCCCAGGTAGGCGATAGTTCACTTGCGAAGTTGAAGTGGTACCTGGCAGAATCGTATTTTTTTGTGTATAGGTACAAATTCCCCAGTTCGTTGTGAATATAGGCGGCATAAGGATCTAACCGGAGCGCCTGGTGTTGCTGAAGCAGGGCGTGCTTTACCAGGTTGCTGGTTTGTAAAGTGGTTACCATTGTCAAGCGGTCAATTAGGCCACCCAGGTACCGTTGGTGTAATTGAAGTAAATGGGCCAGATGGTGATGCGGGGGAACAACTTGTAATGCCAGTTGCAGCATGGACAGGTACTTTCCATATTCCCTTGTGCCGGCATAGTAATACTGTCTTTTTTCCAGCTCGGCAATATCACCTCCGAGGTAGGCATTCACCATGTCTTGCCCAATTTGATGCACCAGTTGTACCAGCTTTTCATTAAAGCGGTTGTTGATGGAACTGTTATTTGCTAATTGCTTTTTCAACAGTTCAAGGGAATCAATATGGAAAAAAATATATCTTTTTTTCAACTCCCTGTCATTACCGATACTGTCTCTTTCTTTAAATAATTTTTTTTGCAAAAGGATACAATCCGTCACCATTTGCATCGGGAGGTTGGCAGGGGGCATGTTTTGATAATCATCAAAATCCAACAACTGTTCCAGCGGCATGTTTTCAGCTACGGCAAAAAAATAATCGATGGGCTGCACGCCAAGCTTACCAAATGCCCGTAAACCGGCCGGCAGGTTGGAGGGGGAAGGTGGGCTGTTTGATTCGTTGAGTAAAGCCGGGGACGAGTTCGAATTGTCAACACTTGCTATATTAAAATTTGGGTTACCATCTGTTACCGGGCGTTGCTGGTGTTTGTTGATGCGCAGGTATTGATCAGTGGTAAAAGAGGAATCGAGGTAGGTTGTTAATTCCTGCAGTTGAACGGTACCATCCTTTGAAAGGTCCGCCATTCCATGCATTCCATTCAACAGGTAATAAGAAAATACGCCCCGTCCGCCTCCCCAGTTGGGACCTTCTGCCGCTTCTTCATCGGCGGCACAGGATGCCATACGTACTTCGTTGTTTAAAATTACCCTAAGATGGCTGGCTACCAGTTGTTTGCCTTTGTAAAAATCGCCGGCCAGTTTACCGGTGTGGCAGGCATCGGTAATAATCACCACTTTTGCCTGGTTGGTGATAGATAACCTATTTGCACAGTCGTTAAGGTCTTCAATCCTGATGGCATTGTTCCGGTAATTATTTTGCGGTGAATTATACGCCAGCAAGTAACCGAGACTGAAAGTATCTGCTGTTTCCACGTCGCCATGGCCAGCGAAGTAGATATAGGCCAGGTCGTTGTTTCCACATTGTTCTTTTAACCAATCGAGGGCATCATAAAATGCGGCGATGGTGGCGGCTTCATTTACAAGCAGTTTGATTTGTTGCGGAGCTGCCGTGCCACCTGCGGGCGATTGCAGGTAGGAAGCGAATAACGTAGCATCTTTATCTGCATAGTTGAGGGCCGGGATCGCCGGGTTTTGATACCGGGATATTCCGATGATAACCGCATACGTTTTACCTGGGCTGGTAGGGGTGGAAGTTGCCCTATTCCCTGGCGGTTGAGCCAGGGCTTGAAGCAGGCAACCGCAGCAGAAAAAAATAAGTAAGTATCCAATTTTGTACGCTCTCATTACATTACTATTTAAGTTGAATGATTATTAATCTATATATCACTGCATCATAAATACGGGTTGGTAACAAGGTAGGGATAAAAGGGCTTACGGGGCCGCGTTACCTTGGAATGCCGGATCGCCTTTTCTAACTGCCGTTGTGCCTGCTTCCACAAAAAGCTTGCACCAGCTAATACCCAACCCAATGTAAGCTGATGTATCAATTCCCGGGACCGGTTTCCGGGAAATAATGCACTATTATCAGCCACGATAATTTTCTCCATGGGGCTTTTATTAACTGTGTTGTATATAGAAGTCCGTGTAATCTATCTGTCTTTTTGATGCCTGCTTACAACACAGCAGCAAAGCACGCAACCGGCTATTTGGAAGCCGCTATCAACTGCTGTAAATAAGCCTGCTTTACCGGCTCTTTGGTTAAACGGCAAAACCCGGTAAAATAATGATGGGCCTGCAGGAAGGAAATTTGTATGCGATTCCACACAGGCCTGGTTAACGTGGGGGTAATGGATTGTATTTCTTTCAACAGCCATTCTGCCCTTATAGCTGCCGTTGCTGTTCCCAGGTATTCAAGGTCAGCATCGGCAAGAATGGCTTCTAATTTATTAATGGGTGTTTGCGGAATTTTCGTCGCCATGATCATTCCGCAAATGATATTTATTTCCCCATTGGCAAAACCATATCCAGGCAATTGTGCTTTTGCCAGGATGCAGCCGGCTTCTTCATGGTTGGCATAGGTAGTTAAAAATCCAGTATCGTGCCACCATGCCGCAACTTCTATTAACCTGGTTTCTTCCGCCGTACAGTTTTCATGGCGGGCGATTTCCAGGGCCTTGTCAACAACATAGCGCGTATGTTCCGCATTATGATAATAATAAGTTGCCGGTAACTGTGTTTCCAGCATTCGCCCTACCCATTCACCCATGGTGGACTTATTCGGCATGCGACTTCGCTTTTAACACTCCACCGGTGGCTTCCTTTATACTTTGAACATACATAAAGGCCTTTGGATCAATTTCTAGCACACCGTCCTGGATTTGCTTTATTTCCAGGCGGGTAACAATGGTTACAATGATCTCGCAATCGGTTCTTATATCAAAGCTGCCTGGCAGGTATCCCCGCTCTCCTTTATACACAGTGATCCCTTTTCCCAGGTCGTTCACTAAAAAACTTTTTACTTCCTCATCTTTTGTACAAATTATATTGAGTGCCGTAAATTCTTCAATACCATCCACAATATAATTAATGGCACGGGTGGCGGTAAAATAAGTAATGATAGAATACATGGCGGTTTCAATGCCAAACTGGATCGCTGCCACTGCGAAAATAATGGTGTTGATCAGCATGATGATTTCGCTGTTGGAAAAGCCCGTTTTTCTTTTGGTAAAAACAGCGATTACTT
Organism: Chitinophagales bacterium; assembly: GCA_038330815.1. GTDB lineage: Bacteria > Bacteroidota > Bacteroidia > Chitinophagales > Chitinophagaceae > Ferruginibacter. Next base: position 12,205 of record JBBQOJ010000005.1, read on the forward strand.
CCGCGCCATCAATTACCCCACCGCCCCTTATTACCAATCCTACCCCGGTACCCATCAAAATGCCGCCAAAAATGGCAATCAACAGTTTATCATGGGTGATGGGATTGATCTCTACAAACAGCAGGCCGATAGAAAGCAACAACACCGCAATACTGGTTTGTATGGCAAATGTTTTACCGATCCTTTTATAGCCCAGGTACACAAACCAAAGATTTAATACGATCACCAAAAAGCTGATATTGATATGGAAGATCTCATGCAGGAGGATAGAGATACCGGTAATTCCACCATCCAAAAAGCGGTTCGGTATCATAAAGCCTTTCATCGCCAACACTGCCAGGCTGGTACCAAAAAGGATCTGCAGAAAATTTGCCGGGCTAAGGATGATCCTCCAGTTTACTTTATCGGTTTTATGATTGATAGACATTATAACTACATTAATTCAATTCACTAAAGTAAGGTAGTATTTCCACTTTCAGTGAATTTGAAATTGATATCCAATGCATTCTTTATTATAAAACACCCCCGATTACCAGGCCGGGTAAGCGGCAGGCAAGTGCGTCCTCATCAAATGGCCCTTTGTTAGCGGGCGGGCTAACAGTTCACCAGCCAACCGATTACCCTTTACCGTAACCGGTGGTGTTTTTTTAAAATTTCCTTTACCGCCTGGTGCGGCAGGGCATACGCTTTATTGCCATTGATGCCTTCCATAGTAACTGCTGCTGCCATTGCATTAAGTATGGCCTCCTCCACCGCCTGTACCGTGGCCTCCAATAAGGGATTGATTTCATCATTGGGCAACACGGTAACAGCAGTAAACTGTTCCCGTTGAAAAGCGCTGGCATTTGCGGTTGAAAAGGAGATAAAAATATCGCCGGAGCCGTTGTTGCCCAGGCCACCCACCTTTCCGATAGCAAGCGGCACCCTGGCAGCGATTCGTTTTAACTGGTGTGGAAGTAGCGGAGCATCCGTAGCTACCACCACAATGATGGAGCCATCTCCCTCCTGGTGATAGGAGGGCGGCGCCTTTAATTCGTAGTTCAGGGTATCCCTCAATGCAACACCAACCGGAACACCGGCAATGGTAAAATTGCGCTTACTTCCAAAATTAGATTGAACTAATACCCCCAATGTATAGCTGCTGTCGTTAATTTTTACCAACCGGGAAGCGGTGCCGGTGCCACCTTTAAAACCAAGACACATCATACCCGTTCCTCCGCCCACATTGCCTTCCTGCAGGAAGCCGGAGCTGGCTGTTTCCAGGGCGTTCATGGCATGGCTTTCTGTTACATGAAATCCATAGATATCATTTAAGAATCCATCATAGGTTTCTGCCACAACCGGGTAGGTGTACCAAAAATCCTCTTTATACCACCCTTTTTTTACAAACCATTTTAAAACAGCGTCCCTCACTACCCCTACGCTATTGGTATTAGTAATCATCACCGGTCCTTCCAAAAAACCCGATTCGGTAATCCAGGTAGTGTCTGTCATTTCTCCATTGCCATTGAGCGTATACCAGTTGGCATACACCGGGTTGTTTTGATAGCCCCTGGGAAGAATTGCAGTAACACCGGTACGCACCGGCCCTTTTCCGCGAACGTTTTTTCCCCCACCCGACACCAGGGTAGTGTATCCCACCAGTACTCCCTTAACATCTGTGATGGCATTAAATTTTCCTGGGGTGCCTTCAAATGGAATCCCAATATCGCGGGCCCTGGTTGCCTGGCTATAGCATTCTGTTATTACCCCCAACAGGCAGAGGATTGCAACCAATTTTGCATTTAGTGAATTCATACAATAGTGATTTTAAACAGTTTTCCTTCTGCCAGTGATAATAGAAACATGGCAGATGGTTGATGATGGGGAATGGTGTTAGAAGCTACCACTAATAGCGAATAATTTATTTTAAAGATAACTAAGCCACCATTTTTCCTTGTGCCGGCTTTTGTAACCATCATACCATTTGCACAACGGGTATAGCAATGCTATTACCAGCAACCATACCAGGTAAACCCATCCCAGGCCAACGCCTTCGCCGGGTATTATAAACAGGAATGGTAAATTTCGCATCGAGTTAATGGCATCGGTTACGGTGTGTTCTCCCTTAATAAAAAACAAGAGTGCGCCAAGCAGGTGTACCAGGTAAATATGCAGTATATAGTAGAAAAAGGCAGTTCTTCCAAACACCAACATACTATTTGTAAAAGTATTCTTTATCCTTTCTATAAACACCAGCAGTAATAAGGCAGGGCCGATGGTGATACATATGTAAAGCAACGAGGGCGGATATTTGTGCACTTTAATGAAAGACAGGAAAGTGTAGCCCCAGCTTGATTGTACGGTCCATGGGTGCGGGTCGCCATATAGGTTAATAAGGCGAAGTACAGCAAATAACACCAGCAGGCCAATGCCCAGCCGGGTAATAATTTGCCTGCGTTGCCTGGTTGAATAAGACGAGCTGTAGAAAATGCCAAAGCAATAACCCAGCAGCATCAGGCCTGTCCAGGGTAAGAAGGGATAAATAATCAACGCGAAATGGCCGGGTGCAAATTCGTAAGCAGCGAAATGCCCATGATGCAAGACGGTCCACCAAAATCCAGGTGTAAAGCCCGGTACTGCTTCCGGGAAATCCAATAAATTATGGCCCAGCACTATTAATCCCCCAATGGCCAACACTACTTTAAACGGTAGCCGGGTGAGTAGGCCAAGTAGCACCATACTAATACCGATGGCCCAAATTACCTGGAAAGGCAGCACATTGTAAAAAGGGTTGAAGGTCCATCCGAGGGAGATGATCGCCCACTCCGCAACAATTAACCAGCAACCTCTTTTAATCAAAAAAACGCTCAATTCATTTTTCGTTTTACGCAAACTTTGCAGGTAGATAGAGGTGCCGGAAAGAAATACAAAAATGGGGGCGCAATAATGAGTGACCCAACGCGTAAAAAACAAAATTGGCGTAGTGGTGGCCAGGTTCAATGGATCGTTGATATTAGCACTGATGTGAAAATAATCCCGAACATGATCAAGTGCCATCAGCACCATGGCAATGCCACGAATGATGTCGATAGATTCAATTCTTTTATTAATTGCGAGTGGCTGTTGCATATGTATTTTTTCCCGGCAGTGGCTGTTTTTTTTAATTATGATGGTTAGGTAAAACTACCTTTTTAATTATTATTCCAACAGTGGAAGAGGTCGGTACCCGGCTACTCAAACCGGTTGCCTATATTCTTACACTACTTTTCTTCCTCCGCAGTATTTGATAAACAATCCCAAATAATTTCACTGCACTTTCAAAACAGGCCGTATCACCACTGGATGATAGATGTTATTTTTTACTAACAGAACATTGGCATTCGTCGCGTTTACGGGGTTGCGGGGTTGTATCCCGGTAAAGCCCCTGCTGATAGGAACATCTAAATAGCATTGCTTCCCTACCTGGTATTTGTTGAAAACCATCTCCTGCTTACCCAATTATATTGCTAATTTAACCCCCTGCGTTTTACTATCGGCTGCCATTTCCAATAGGTTAAACTTCGCCATGCCCATTCAAGTGGACCAAAACGGAAAAACTTCAACCAAATATGACTCCATATAATTTGCAACAACCAGGTGCCGGCAACCACATAATAAACCTGGTTCAACTGCAATTTGCCAAACATTTCAAAGCCGATACCGTAAAAGAACAAACCAACCAACAATGATTGCATCAGGTAATTGGTAAATGCCATTTGGCCAGCAGGACGCATCAACGCAAACAACCATTTAAACCAGCCCGATTTATACAGCAGCATAATTAATCCAAATATCCCGATAGACCGGATGCTCCTGGCAACTTCATATAATTGCAAAGGCATCTCTTTGGTATATTGATACCCATTAAAACCGAGTTTAATCAAAGGTTACAGCCGGTACCAGGTGAGTAATATCCCTAATCCCAATCCGCCAATACACATTATCCAATACAATTTTACAGACCCATTACCCAGTAGGATCCTATTTTTATAAAAAGCCATTCCCAGGAACATAAAGATGAGAATGTCCCAAAGCCCATCGTAGGTGTAATGTACTTCACCAAAAAAGCTGCGTTCACTCTGGTAATCATACAATGTTGCATAATTTCCGCGCATCTTTCACAGGCTTTTATCCATTTGTTTCTTTTTCCCTTCAATAGAACTTTTTTCCTTCATGGAAGTCCAGGCACCCAATTGATCCTGTTCATCATCTGTAAGTTTGGTTTGTGTAGTGTCTTTTTTTGCCAGTATTTCACCGGTGGCAATTATTTTTTTATCACGGTAGTACAATACCTGGTCCCTTGCTGTTTGAATGAACAAACAAACAATGGAAGCAATGATCATATATTTTGGCGACAACCTGCGAAATGCAAAAAGGATCATACCACAAATGGCATAATGAAACAGGATATCCCAAAACCACAACAATACAAATGCATTGAATAAACCAAATACCAACAACCATAACTGGCGCCGGAAGAAATATTCGGCAGGCATTAAACCTGTGGTACTTTTTTCTTTCCGGGTAATGAATAATACAATGCCTGCCCCAAACAAAATGGAAAACAATGCCCGTTGCG
>JBBQOJ010000006.1:0-16566 GCA_038330815.1 Chitinophagales bacterium
CTTCAACCCAGTTTAAGAGCAGCAACTTTAAAGACATACGGGCAGTTATTCTTGAAAAAAAGAAAGGTACTCCCATCGGCGACCTGATGTACATTATCAAGTCGGATAAGGAAGCTACTTTTAAAAATGCAATTGACATCCTCGACGAAATGGCCATCAACCTTGTTCCACCAGGGCACTATGCCGAGGTTGATATGAGCGAAACAGAATCTCAGTTGATTAAAATGACAGAGGAAGCCAACGGAATTAAATAATTTTATGGAATTGGATCATCCCGGAATCTAACTAACAAAGTATTTTACGATGGAATCAAATAAAATTTTAAACGCAGATATCCTCGATATTATATTCGATGGTAAAAATAAGCAATACGGTGCTTACGAACTGCGTAAGTCATACAACAAGCGCCTTACAAAGTCGATAATTACAACCGTGGTATTGGTGCTTTTCGCCTTTTTGGGAACAGTGTTTTCCAAAATGAAAAGTGATAGCGACACAGAGATGATCGAGGTGCTCGATACCCAGATGGCAGAGGTGAAAACGGAAACCCCGCCACCACCACCGCCGCCACCACCACCACCACCAAAAGCACCACCGCCCCCCGAGATCAACCAGGTTAAATTTACCCCTCCAAAAATTGTGAAGGATGAAGAGGTGAAGGAAGATGAGAAAATTGAGGAGATTAAGGACGACCAGGTAATCAGCACCAAAACGGTAGAAAGCATTAATAAGACACAGATTGTGCAGGCACCTATCGAGGATAAGGGTACTTCCATTGTAGAAGCACCCAGGGCAGACGAAGAAGATAAGGTATTTACGAAGGTGGAAAATGAAGCACAATTTCCAGGTGGACAGCAAGCCTGGGTGAGGTACCTCACAAGAAACCTGAATGCCAATGCACCCGTGGATAACGGGGCACCTCCCGGGGTTTACCAGGTAATCGTTAAGTTTATTGTGAGTAAGGATGGTAGTATCAGTGATGTGGTAGCCGAAAGTAAACATGGCTACGGAATGGAAGATGAAGCAGTTAAAATTATTAAGCGTGGACCAAAATGGACGCCAGCCCTTCAAAACGGGCGTAATGTAAACGCTTATCGTCGTCAGCCCATTACCTTCCAGGTTGAGGAAAATTAATTTAATTGATATCTATTTAATCCCCCGGTAAAATACCGGGGGATTTTTTTTACCTATTTTTTTTAGGGCTATGGAATCTATGCTGGCTTTCATCTTAATGAAAACTCTTTATTATGTCAGCCATCGAAACCAACCAGCCACTTTCGCCCATCTCAAGCCAAAGAAGTAGTAAAAAAAGTACGAGGGTCGACCTAACACCCATGGTTGACCTCGGTTTTTTACTGATCACTTTTTTTGTATTTACCACGCGATTGTCAACCCCTACGGTGATGAAGGTGAATATGCCGTATGACAAAGTGCTTCCCGCTGATGAAGTGTGTGCATCCTGCCAACTCACCCTTTTTTTGGATAAGGACAATTCCATTCAATATTTTGAGGGGATGCCGGAAAACAATCCTGTGTTGCATCGAACCGGATTTAACCAGGAGGGTATCCGTGCCGTCATCCGGCGTAAGCAGCAACAATTACGGGAGTTACCAGGTAGAAAAGATGCGTTGGTACTAATTATAAAGCCTTCAGCTGGCAGCAACTTCCAGAATTTTGTAGATATGGTGGACGAGGTCGCCATCAACAACGTGAAGCACTATTACATCGACGCCATTAACCACTCGGATAGTTTGTTGCTTGCAAAAAAATAGCCGGCACCTGTTGCCTGCAGCCATTCACAGAGCAAGTATCTTTGCGCCATGCTAAACAAACTAACGGGGTGGGAGGATACCATCGTTGCAGTGGCTACGCCCCCGGGTATTGGTGCTATTGGTGTAATACGGTTAAGTGGCAGTCAATCATTCCCAATTGTCGATGCCCTGTTTCCCTCCCGACATTTACAAAATTTGGCTACTCATACTATTCACGTGGGATTGCTAAAATCAGGAGATGTTCCAATTGATGAAGTAGTTGTCTCGCTGTTCCGGGGCCCTAAAAGTTACACGGGCGAAGACGTAATAGAAATCGGTTGTCATGGTAGCCCTTATATACAACAGCAGGTAATACAGGCCTGTATTGCAGGGGGTGCACGAATGGCGAAACCGGGTGAGTTTACCCAACGGGCATTTTTGAAGGGAAAGCTCGATTTAACACAGGCAGAAGCGGTGGCAGACCTGATTGCCAGCAATACCGCGGCCTCGCAAAAAACTGCGTTGCACAATATCCGCGGTGGATTCAGTGGAATATTAAAGGCCCTCCGGGAGCAACTCATCAGCTTTTCTGCCCTGATTGAACTGGAACTGGATTTTAGCCAGGAGGATGTGGAGTTTGCCGATCGTACCCAACTGGTAGATATCATTACCAAAGCCCAGTTGACCACCTTGCAGTTGTTACAGTCGTTTAAGTTGGGCAACGTGATCAAAAACGGGGTGAGTGTGGCCATTATCGGCAAACCCAATGCAGGCAAAAGCACCCTCCTAAATGCGCTGTTGAATGAGAACCGGGCCATCGTAAGTGAAATTGCCGGTACAACGCGGGATACCATCGAGGAGGTACTCAATATTAAAGGCATTTTATTCCGCCTGATAGATACCGCAGGCATACGAAAACACAGCACCGACGTAATTGAACAGGTAGGTATTGAAAGGAGCCTCGAAAAAATGAAATCAGCAGATGTGGTGCTCTATATTTTTGATGTAAATGAAATGGACCAGGCTGCGCTCCATGAAATCAAAACACCCTTTGAAAAAGCCGGTAAAAATTACCTGTTGGTAGGAAATAAAGTTGATTGTGTTGACTCGGCTATCGGTCAAGTAGGACTGTCGCAGGATGGGAAAGTGATATTGATCTCCGCCAAAAATAACAGTGGTATAGACGCTGTAAAGGAAGCCCTTTTTTCCTCCACCGTGAATGAGCAACCCGCTACTGAAAACGTGGTCGTATCCAATGTACGGCACTATGAAGCACTGCAACAGGTGAACCGCTCACTCAATGATATTAAAGCCGGCCTCGATCAACAGGTGCCCGGCGATTTATTGGCGTTGGATATTCGTCATTGCCTCCATTACATCTCCGAAATAACAGGTGATATTACCAATGAAGATGTGTTGGATTTTATTTTTAGTAAGTTTTGTATCGGGAAGTAGCTTAAATTCGTCTTGCCAAACTTCACGATGTTATCCTTCACAAGATGGTTTAGAGGAAGTTTATTTACGCACTATTTTTCTCTGAAAAGGAGCCCATGGCAAAACCATTTGGGGAGCGGATAATTACACCAGCAAGTGGTAAAATATGTATTTGCGACAAGTTGCAAAATTGCTTTAAATGATCACGCCCATGTTTAGCAAAAGTGAATGTTGGGTGCAGAAGGAAAAAAGAAAGCTGGTAATAAAATTAACAAAATTACTATCTGCATTTACCGATGAATTGATAAACCTATGGCCTGCTGGTTAAATGCATGGAATGATCAAGGATGGTAGTTAATGCAATAAAAACATGATAATGAAATAAAATTGTTGTCATATGGCCAGTCAAAATTTAGTGTTTATTATACCATTTTCCTTCTCAAAGGTAGACCCAGCCTTATTTTAGTCCGGAAGATGTGGAATGATGTAGTTGCATTCACCGTATTTTATGCCCCATAATATTGAGGAGATTCTCCCGGGCATGAAAGTTTATATACACAATATTTGATCACCCGAAATAGGGTTTACTCTTAAATTGTCAGATTTTGTGGGCGGCGAATCTGTTATTATTTCCAGAAGAGCAACAAGCAAGTGGTAAAAAGGGTTCATAGGTGACACTATATGAAATAAGCAATTACACTGCCGCCAATTCAAATGCGTAATCCTGGTAACCTATCAATTCCCTGTTTGTCTCAAGATCTTTCCAGGCATTTTCTAAATGACTCAATTCAACTACATCCCAGGTGGAAATATTAGCAAATTTTTCCGTGATAATAGCAAGTGTTTCTTTTTCTTCTTCGCTAAAAAGTTTTTCATCAAAGTCTGCTTCAGAAAGAAATACTTCTCTGGCTCCGCCATTTGGCATCTTTAAAAATTGTGAGCTGATTAATTGTTCATTTTCCAGGTAGGCATAAATATTATCATAGTTCGCTGGAACAGGTCCATATTTTATAGCCCGATAGCTTAGTCCGGTAATGGATGCGCCATGATTTTTATAATGTGTAAAGTCAGCAAAGAATAACTGCTTATTGAGTTTCAATTTATCGTTAAAATCCGGCTTTGAATGCTGAATAAAATAGGTAACCAGGTTAGCAATTTTGGTGGGTACTGGTTTTTTATACCCGGTGAAATTATTTGGTAGATGGTAAACATTCAGATTTGCACAAAGATTCTTATTCTCATCTTCGGTATGAGTAAGATAGGCAACTCTTTCCTTAACTTTCTTAAATGCATTTTCAGAAAAATGTTCTTTTGCTTTCTCAAGTAAATTCATAAAAGTCTGCGGCTCGGATGCGGCACTTATTAAATTACCGTATGCCGGGGTTGGTATCTCCCCATTTTCATAATTACTATAACCATTAGCACCCAAACCGAGTACCTCACTCATTTTTGAAGCAGGTAAATCATACTTCTCCCTTACAGCAGCAATTTCTTCAGGAAAAGGAATGTTGTTTTTTTCCCTGTACTGGTTATGTGCTTGCATTAAACTAATGGTATCTGCTGCTGTCGTGGTAAATTCCTCACTGCATTTTTCACACTTGTAAAAATGGGCCACTATCTTAAATGCCTCTTTTCGGTAATTTAATTCTTTGGCCTCTTTTTGCAGGTTGGCTGTTCCATCACAATATGGGCATTCAATTGTCTGTTGCATGTTCATTCGGTTTTTAGCGGGTAATTCATAGGAAATTCAGCTATGTGAAAAGACATACAATCAACCCTCTTATTGGGTAAGCCAGGACTGATTTTAATGTAAACCTCTTTTCCTTTTATTTGAATACCGAATTCATAATAGTCTGGTTTGGTTGGATCATAAGTGTCTTTTTTTGGGCCACCGTAATAATCTTCAGCTTTTAAATTCAGCAAATATTCTAATCGTCTATTTGATGTAATATCCAATGCTGCTAAATCGTCAAGGTTTTTACCTCTTGGCCGGAATGCTACTTCAAAGACTTTAATCTTGTCTTTTAACTTATGTAAGAATAATTCAACCTCTTGTTTGATAGCCATTCGGACGGCAAAGTTATATTTATTCCACGAATTAATGGAGTTAAATATAAAAAAGCAAGTAAACTCTACAAAAAAGTGAAATTTAGACGCGAGTCAGCAGCAAACCATTTAAAAAAATAAATAAAATGCAAAGCCAGCGCTTTTCCGCATAAACTTAAGCCCCGCGTAAAATGGCTTCAGTTTATATTGAACCCCACAATCCCTGTGCTATGAGACAGCAATTATTTTAATTTTTTATTTAAATGTTTCGGTATGCCTGTGCTTTATCAAATGATTCAGCTTAGCAGGTGGCTCAGGAAAAGCATTAACGAATAGCACCTGTGGTTACAATTAAATACCGGGAAATAGAAGCGCCAATCTATCATGATTTTGAGGAAGTGAAACTGCGCTTTTTCGGTAAAGAGCATTTATGATTTTAGTTTGGCTAATCTTATTTGTTATTGGTTGCCCATTCGGCTGAAAGCCTTGATATATCAGTAACTTATACCTTCTGTATCGGGAAATCAAGTATCCGCACATTATCATTTCAGCATTCATCGTGCAGTGGCAACATAATATCACAGCACTGATGCTTTTCCGGCGAAAACCCTTGTTGTTTATTAGGCAAGGATGAAAATAAGGAATGCAATTTCCTTTTCTACACTCAGGCGTATTGCTGCTTTGCCTCCTGTATTCTCGCAAGATTTTTTCGTAGTAAATGCCGGAGGTTCGTTTTTAAAACATCCCCCATTGATTTGCAGTCGAGGTATTTTGTGTTTTGAAGGCAATGGGCAAGTTCATGTTTTAGCTGATATATTTTCTCCTTGGTAGATATTTCGTCCTGCGACATGATGTTGAAAAGATCCAGCAGGCGATGACGGATGATCACTACCCTCGATGCCATCAATGTTCGCTCCTCTACCTGGTATTGCTCGATTGAGTCAGGGTCAAGTACCTGCATCACCATTTGTACAACAGGGAGGTTTTCTTTAAAAAATTGTGGCCGGTACAGGTTTATTCTTCCCTCATAGCATTGCTGGTCAAAATCGATCGCCCTTACACGGTATTGAAAATCGGCTACATCAGGCATCATGTTTACCACGTAATTATAACTTCTCATATCGCCCAGCAACCGGATAAAACACCGTTCGTTAAACTTTACAAACTCTTTGGCCAGTCTTACCTGGTTAGTATCTGGATGGTGCAGGTGCTTTTGTATAAATATATCTCCAGGGATTCCAGGAATGTGCTCTTCAATAAGTGTTTGCTGGTAAGTAAAATAAGTTAACCTGTGCGGAGACAATAAATGCTCTAACTCTAGCCCGTAAATTCGTGAGGCGTCCGCCTTTTTAATATAGAAGTGATCGTAATTTTGGTTTAGCTTATTGATTATTTTTATCCTAAATGGGTTCGAGTTTCCAAATGGACAGAAGTCAATGGATTCAACATCAAGGTGCCTGGAAAATGCCGGGTCGCCTTTAGTTTTTAAAATGGCGTAAATAGCTATCAATCCTTCTTTCAAATACTCCCACTCGCGCATGTCATAGATTACCTTTTCCCATTCGGTATCTTTACCATGTTTATCTTTTAGCGCAAGGGAATACTGCATTCTTAATAAATCATCGTACCGAACGGGCAGTTTCACCTCACGTCCAAATTGCTTAAGGTATTGTCTTAATAAACTGTTGATGGGATATGCCGGCTTCTTTAAAAGCCTGGCATACAGTTCACTTTCTGTGTCCTCTGCCCCTTTGTGCAGGTCTATGTTGGTAGGTTTAATCATTGTTGAAGGTGGTTAATGAATACTTTAATTCACTTTCACTTCTTTAAAATACTGCCCAAATATCCCTGCAACCTTATCAAGTAACTCCTTGTCCGGAGTTGGTACCCCTTTTAATTTGTACTCCATTCCGAGTGCTTCCCACTTGTGTACGCCTAGTTGGTGGTAGGGTTGAATTTCTATTTTTTCGATAGATTGATAGTCTTTGAAGTAATTGCCTAAGGCATGTAAATGTTCTTCCTGGTCGGAATAACCGGGTACCAATACATAGCGTAACCACATAGGTTTTCCTGTAAGTTCACGGTATTCGGCAACTTTAAAAACGCTGCTATTTGACAGGCCGGTTATCTTCTGGTGCCATTCATCGTTGAAGTGTTTTACATCCAACAACAGGAAGTCTGTTTCGGCATATAGTTCCTTAACGTCGTTGTCTAAAATTCTGCCATTTGAATCCAGTGCTGTACTTATGCCTTCTTCGTGCAATCTTTTAAACAGGGTTTTTAGCTTTGCTCTCTGCAGCGTAGGTTCTCCACCGGATACGGTAACACCGCCGCGTTTTCCAAAGTAGGGTTTCTCCCGTATGGCCCGTTGCACAATTTCTTCTACTGCTATCAACTGTCCGCCGCGTACATCCAATGTATCGGGATTAGCACAATACAGGCACCTGAACTGGCAGCCTTGTGCAAATACCACCATCCTTATTCCCGGGCCGTCGTGGGTGCCAAATGTTTCAATTGAATGTATGCGTAACAGGTGAGGTGCATCCGTATTGAGATGCGTAACTTCCTGCTCAACTAATATACCGTTTTGTATCATAATTATTCCAACCCTTAAAGGGCATTTATTAAAAGCCCTTTAAGAGACCATTAACCGAAAAAATAAATCAGTAAACTATAACAATTTCCTGCTTGTTCGTTGAGGAGGAGCGAATTACCATTACGGCAATCGTTTCGCTGAAGGTTAGTCGATGAATGCAATTCGCCCCATCGATATTTCAACAAATGAAAATGTGTATCTCCCCCGGAAAAAAGACCGCCAACCAGCTGAAAAAGAAAAGTGAATTTAGTTATAATTGCTAAATTCACTTTTCACAACTTTCACTATCAGATGAAGGCTTTACATGGTTTCATGAAAAGTTCTGGCAATAACTTCAAGCTGGTGTGCTTTGGACAACCGGACAAAATTGACCGCATAACCCGAAACCCTGATGGTTAACTGCGGGTAGTTTTCGGGATGGTTATAGGCGTCAAGTAACGTTTCCTTGTTAAGCACATTCACGTTGAGGTGTTGTGCACCTTTGCTGAAGTAGCCATCGAGCAACGTGGTCAGGTTATCTACCTGGTCTTCCCTTTTTGTGCCCAACGATTTTGGAACAACAGAGAAAGTGTTTGATATGCCGTCCTGTGCATATTTGTAATCAAGCTTTGCAACGGAGTTGAGCGAAGCAATTGCGCCGCTGGCATCACGTCCGTGCATGGGATTGGCGCCGGGTGCAAATGATTCACCTGCCTTTCTGCCATCCGGGGTTGCACCTGTTTTTTTGCCATACATCACGTTGGAAGTAATGGTGAGCAGTGATAAAGTCGGTTTCGCATTTTTGTAAGCTTTATGACTATTCAGTTCATCAAAAAAATATTTGGTGATTTCCTGTGCAATGGTATCTACCCTGTCATCATCATTACCAAATGTAGGATAATCACCTTCGGTTTCGAAGCCAACAGTTAAGCCCTGCCCATTGCGGATGGCTTTTGTTTTTGCATATTTAATGGCAGAAAGCGAGTCGGCAATAATTGAAATACCTGCTGCTCCATAAGCGATATCTATACCAGGGTCGGTATCAACCAACGCAAGCTGTGCTTTTTCGTAGTAATATTTGTCGTGCATAAAGTGTATCACATACATCGCTTTTACATACACACGCGCTATTTCTTTCATAGCAAGTTTGAACCTGGCCAACACTTCTTCGTAATCAAGGAGATCGTTTTCAATGGGTTCAATGCCTTTGATCAACTGTACGCCACCGTCTTCCTCCTTACCAGCATTCAGCGCCAGTAAAAGCGTTTTGGGAAGGTTGGTGCGTGCACCAAAGAACTGAATTCTTTTACCTATTTCCTGGTATGAAACGCAACAGGCAATACCGTAATCATCGGAACCACGAAGCGGGCGCATTACGTCATCATTTTCGTATTGAATAGAAGAAGTATCAATAGAAACCTGTGCGCAAAAATCTTTAAATCCCTGTGGCAAATTTAGCGACCAAAGAACGGTAATGTTGGGTTCGGGGGAGGCGCCCAGGTTATACAGGGTTTGCAAAAAGCGGAAAGCAGTTCTTACCACTTTTGTTCTGCCATCATCAAATTGTCCACCTAAAGCTTCGGTAATCCAGGTTGGGTCGCCGCCGAAAATATCATCGTAGGCTGCAGGTCTTAAATGGCGTACCATTCTTAATTTCATCACAAACTGGTCAATCATTTCCTGTGCTTCCGACTCGGTGAGAATACCTTCTGCAAGGTCCTTTTCAATAAAAATATCAAGAAAGCCCGAAACATTGCCGAGTGACATGGCAGCGCCATCCTGTTCTTTAACCGCAGCGAGGTAAGCCATGTACACCCACTGAATCGCCTCCCGCGCATTTTCAGCAGGGCGGCTTAATTCAAGACCGTAAATCGCCCCTAGTACTTTAATATCTTTTAAAGCTTTTACCTGGTCAAACACTTCTTCACGCAACCTTACTTTATGTTCAGTCATTTCACCATCAATTGCACGCGCATCTGACTGTTTGGCTTCTATGAGCCGGTCGATCCCGTACAAAGCAAGGCGACGGTAATCACCAATAATTCTCCCACGGGCATAATTATCAGGCAACCCTGTAAGTATTCCTTTGGAACGAAACTTTAAAATTTCAGCATCATACGCAGAAAATACTGCGCTGTTATGATCTTTTACATACTCGAATACTTCCTTCACTTTTTGAGCTACTTTTTCGCCTTTTTCTTCCACTGCACCTTCCACCACCCTTATCCCGCCGAATGGTTTCATGGCTCTTTTCAGTAGTTCATCGGTTTGCAAGCCTATAATTACTTCCAGGTCTTGTTGTATGTATCCCGCACCATGGCTGGTGATAGTAGAGATGTTTTGAGTATCGATGGACCTGCAGCCATTGCTATCGCGTTCTTCTTTCATTGCAGCAAGACAAATTTGCCAAAGCGCTTTCGTTCTATCAGTAGCACCCTGTAAGAAAGCAGCATCACCATAATAGGGAGTTATATTTCTTCTTACAAAATCTTTTACATCAACCTGTTCATTCCATGATCCCGACCGGAACCTGATTTTTACATCTTCAAGAATTGTCATCTTTATTTAGTTTAATTGGTTTTTAATTTCAATTTGTTGATTATACCTGGTACTGCCATCTTTTGTAACCTGGTTCATTTCCTGCTCCATATTTTTATCTCCTGGAAACATAAACCAATAAGGGAGGGCCACGAAAAGAACCCCACCAATTATATTACCGAGTGTTGCCGGTAACAGGTTTACAAACAATAATTGGTAAATAGAAATATCAGCACCAAGCATCATGGCGGTTGGTATGAAAAACATATTTGCGATGCTGTGCTCAAAGCCAAAGGTTACAAAACACATAACGGGAAACCACATACCCACTATTTTTCCCGTAACATCCTTAGCGGCAAATGCAAGCCAAACACCCATACAAACTAACCAGTTGGCACCTACGCCTTTTATAAATGTTACCAGGAATGTGCCGGAGGTTTTATGTTCGCCAATATGTTTTGCGGCAGATAACCAGGGATCAACCCCTAAAATCTGCGTTTGGTAGGCGAAGAGGTAGGCAACAGTAAGTGCGCCTGCAAAATTTCCCAGGTAAACAATTACCCAGGTGATAAAAAGACTTTTAACAGGTAACTTTTTATTAAGCACCCCGAAAGGTAGTATAGCGCAATCACTGGTAAACAGTTCTGCCCCGCCAATAATTACCAACACCAAACCTAACGGAAACAATGCGCCAAAGATAAACTTTGTTATGCCGGGATTGGAAGCAGCTACTCCGGGCATGCCTCCTGAAACTACCAATGCCAGTAAACCTCCCAATGCTATAAAGGCCCCGCCTAACATGGAATAAATAAATAACTTTGATTTGGGCAAAGCGGCTTTTATAACTGCGCTTTTGCCAAATTCAACGGCGATAGCTGGTGGAGGGTTGTAAATCATTCTTTATTAATTCAAGAACCCAAAATTCGACGTTTGCAGTTGCTTAATTTATGATAGCTAATTTATAAGAATGTGATTAATGTCATTTTTTATTTGGTGCCTGAATCTAAAGTATTATAAAGTAATCCCGCGATACCAGGGTAGCATACTAAATTCTTTGCCTCATCTTCAGCCCTGATGATACCTTTCGTTGAAACTATTCACCAGGCTGCATAGAATGGCTCAATGGTACCGTTCCCAAATCAACTTCGATATTTTTTGCGTTAGTTGCCACGCTTCGTTGTTGTTACCCCAGGAGGTATCCTTGTTATTTTTGGAGCAGATGCAAAATATATAGGCGCCCTTCTGCCCATTAACATACAACACTTCACTGCGGGAGGCATCTACTGCGCCATTCTTGCTGGCCACAAACACATCGGCTGGTAACTGCGAAAGTGCCTGCTCATCCCAGTAATTTCTTCCCAGCAACCGGATGAGCGTGGCGCTGCTTTCCGGCGAAATGATTTCACCACGCACCAGTTTTTCCATTAGCAGTGCCATTTCTCTTGGGCTCGTTTGGCCCCAGCCAAACTCCTTCCTGGCACTGTCGCGTCCCTTGGTACGGCTGTTTACCCGGGTGATTGTTAAACCTGCCTGTTCCATCAGGTGGTTGATATGGATACCACCACCCGCCAGGCTTTGTAACCATAAACTGGCAGTGTTATCACTCAAGCTTAGCATCAGCATGATCACTTTGCTCAATTCAATTTTTTCATTGTTGCGGAATGATCCAAGGAGATCGACCCCGGCATACAACAAAGAATCTTTATAAATTAACTCCTGGTGGTAAGCTAAGTTGCCTTTTTTTATGTGGTCCATCACACCCACCGCAATGGGTATTTTTATCATGCTGGCAGTGGGGAAAATGGCATCCGCATTAATGGCAACTACCCTATTCTTTTTAAGATCATGCACGTAAATACCCACATCGCCGCCAAATTGTTGTAGCAGGGTGTTGATTTGTTGAAACAATTTTTTATCGGTGCGTTGGGCAGCCAGGCACGCAGGCAGTACCGTTAGGAGCAGCACAATGGCGAGGTGGCCGGGATAAGCTATTTTTTTTGCTACCATTTTTTATAGATGCATGAATGATAAAAAATTGATCTATCTGTTTTATTTGTTTTTGCTTTCTGGCATCAGCAGGGCTGTTTTGCCTTATGAGTACTAAGTTAAGCCCCAACAGGTTTAGTCGAAAGAAAAAGATGCAGCCAGCAGTACAAGCTGCGGCATGGCCACGTATACGGATGGCTGTTACCTGGTACCTTCCCCAATTTTTCATTTAAAAAGTTAATGGTACTTTTATCTAAAGGTTACACCTTTTAAGAGGTGTAACCTCTGTTAAACAAGCATACATGAAAAACTATCAGTATTCCCGAAAAAAATTTTTACACTCTTTTGCGGCTTCTGCTGCTGCCCTGGCGATTGGGCCCGATTTATTTGCCGCAGGTACTAACGGGTTCCCCGAAGTATTATTAACAAGGAATCGTTATAGTGCCAATGATAACATCCAGTTGGCCCTGGTTGGTGCAGGAGGAATGGGTACACAAGACACACTCACCGCGTTAAACGTGCCGGGTATAAAGCTGGTTGCCGTGTGCGATTTATATGATGGCCGGCTGGCAGAAGCTAAACAAAAATGGGGTGCCCAGCTTTTTACAACGCGCAGTTATAAAGAAATATTGAACCGCAAAGATGTTGATGCAGTAATCATTGGTACGCCCGACCATTGGCACCAGCAAATCTCCATCGATGCGATGAAAGCTGGCAAAAACGTTTACTGCGAAAAGCCAATGGTACATAGCATAGCCGAGGGGCCTGCCGTGATAAAGGCCCAACAGGAAACCGGTAAAATTTTCCAGGTGGGTAGCCAGGGCGTATCCTCACTTGGGAATGAAAAGGCAAAACAATTATTAAATGACGGCGCCATCGGTACCCTCAATTATGCAGAAGGCTTTTGGGCCAGGCATTCTCCCACGGGGGCCTGGCAATACCCGATTCCGGCGGATACATCGCCCGCTAATGTTGACTGGGATACATTTGTAAGCAATACCACCAAACGCCCCTTTGATGCGATGCGGTTTTTCCGGTGGCGTAATTACCTCGACTATGGTACCGGCATGTCGGGCGACTTGTTTGTGCACCTTTTTTCCAGCCTGCACTTTATCACCGGTTCAACGGGGCCTAATAAAATATACTCCTCAGGCGGACTGAGGTATTGGAAAGATGGCCGGGAAGTGCCGGATGTTTTACTGGGCACTTTTGATTACCCCGGATCACCCGCACATCCACCGTTTAATTTATCCCTCCGTTGCAATTTTGTGGATGGCACCAGTGGCACCACCTATCTAAAGCTGGTGGGCAGTGAGGGTTCCATGGATGTTACCTGGGACGATGTTACACTCAAAAGAAACAAAGTAGCCGAGTCCGACGATCCTTTTTATATAGAGCAGATGAAAAAAGCAGGGAAGCCGGTATCAGCGCGTAAAAGAATCCTGCCGCCGGAGGAGTATACTTTCAAGGCGGAGAAAGGGTACCTGGGTGGGCCTTACGACCATTTCGTTAATTTCTTTACTGCCATCCGCGAAGGGGGTAAGGTTACTGAGGATGCGGTGTTCGGCTATCGTGCAGCTGCACCTGCCTTGCTTTGTAATGATAGCTACCACCAGGATACCGCCATTTTATGGAACCCCGATAAAATGCAATTGATAAAAAAATAAAACACACGTATGAAATATAATGGAACAACCATCGTCGCCTTGGGTATGCTGCTGGCCCAATTTTCCTGTAACGGGCCAGGGGACGGAAACAGCGCTGCCGCGGATAATGCCGGCCAGGATTCGATCACGATTAATAAAGATAGTATGCGAAAAAAAATAAGCTTGTTTGATGGGAAAACACTGGCTGGCTGGCATGGCTTTAATAAAACCGGGGCAGTTGCCAACTGGGCCATAGAAGACAGTGCCATGGTTTGCCTGGGGGCTGCAAAAGATGCGCATGGTGGCGACCTGGTATCTGACCAGGCGTTTGCTAATTTTGAATTGGAGTGGGAGTGGAAGATGACCACGGGTGGAAATAGTGGTGTGATGTACCATGTAGTTGAATCTCCAAAATACAAGGCACCGTATGAAACCGGCCCTGAATACCAGATGATTGATGACATTGGATTTCCCGACAAACTGGAAGACTGGCAAAAATCAGGCGCCGACTACGCCATGAACCTGGCAAATGATAAAAAAAGCCTAAAGCCGGTAGGGGAGTGGAACACCAGCAAAATTGTGTTTGATAAAGGCCATGTGGAACACTGGCTGAATGGAGAAAAAATTGTTGAATTCCAGGCCTGGAATGACCAATGGAATAAAGAAAAAAAAGAAGGTAAGTGGAAGGACTATCCAGACTATGGCACAGCCGAAAAAGGTAAAATCGCTTTACAGGACCACGGCAATAAAGTGTATTTTAAAAACATATTCATTACCGAATTGTAGCAGGCAATATTTTACACACATGGGTAGCCTTCCCGAACCGTTGAAGTGTAGGGTATGAACGGGACATCGCACTGTTACGCCCTTACATCCACCTTAAACGCAAGACTGAAATAAGCATAACAATCGCCATTAGGTTCATGATTGGTAAACTTCCATTCTTTTCCGTTTAGTAAGGGTGGTGCTTGGCTGCAGCCAGCTGTCTCTCCCATGCCGATAAAGGAATTGCTTTCGAGTTTGAATCCGTAGGAATTGCCCTTTTCCAGGTGTAGTCCATTAATTGGAAATACCTTCCATTTCCCATTGTCCGATAAGGTAACATCTGCATCGGCAGACCCTAATACCGATCCCCAGCTTTGTAACTGGCTATCGAAACTGTACAACGTTAATTGTACTTTTCCTGGGGTGGTAACCATACTGGTAAAAACTTCGATGGCTTCCAGGTCGGCTGCTACGGGTACCATAAATGTTTGCCCCCCAATAATGTTTTTATGATCAAGTGGCTGGTGGCCTATCCAGCTGGTGGTATTGGTGGTTACCTGCTGTACCGCAGACCGGGTGGCTCGTGTGTTTACTACTGCTTTCATATAAATACTATTTAAGGCACCATTGTTATTTCGAAACACTGGAGCCTGTTGAATTAACTTTACAATTCTCACAAATATTGTGCGTATCCGTTAATCGTAGTGTTAAAGTATCGTGCAATTTTTATCCGGCTACCAGGGTAACATGGTATTGTGGAGTAATCAAAATGACTATTTCCACCAATAAAGCTTACCTTTATTTTTCCTATAATTTTTTAAGCGCTTATCCAATTCTGCTTTGCCCAACGGAATTATTTAAAAATTGCAAATATGTATACATATATCTGGAACAAATACCTGCCGGTAATTAGAATTCTATTGAAAAAATCTTTCAATGGAGACCAGTTGTTGAGCTTAAACCGGGATGACTTTGAACGTGCCGGTACAGGAAGGAAAGCAGGGTATAAGTTTGTAATTGAATTTACAGACGGAAAAGTAAGTAATGTTATAAGTGGCTCTGATCTTGCAAGCCACCTTGCAGCAGCTATGTTGGAAGACAGCGCCACCAAACAGGTTTTGCAAACCGGCCAGTTCCAGGTGATACTAAACACCAAGTTCCAGATCACCGTTAAAAATATTGCCCCCGAAATTGTACCTCCTGTTGAAGTACCCGAAACAGTATCCGAATAACCCCGTTACTATTTATTTATTAATTTAACCAGCAAGTGTATTTTGAAGTTTAAAGATTTTGGTTTCGACGAACGATTACTCGAAGGAATAGAAGCATCCGGATATGATGAAGCCACCCCGGTTCAGGAACAAGTAATTCCATTGGTGTTGGAAGGCAAAGATATCATTGCCTCGGCACAAACCGGCACCGGCAAAACGGCTGCGTTCCTGCTGCCATTGATTAACAATATCATTTCCTCCCCTATTAATCACCATAGTATTACCGCATTGGTAATAGTGCCCACCCGTGAACTGGCTGTCCAGATTGCACAACATATGGAGGGACTTTCTTATTTCACTTCTGTTAGTTCTATTGCCGTTTATGGCGGTGGAGATGGAAATGCCTTTGTACAAGAGAAGAAGGCTTTAAGTGCCGGCGCCGATGTGGTAATATGTACACCGGGAAAAATGCTCGCTCACATCAATATGGGCTATGTAAAATTCCAGGGATTGAAGTACCTTATTTTGGATGAAGCAGACCGCATGTTAGACATGGGCTTCTACGACGATATCATGCGTATTATTCATGCCTTACCAGCCAAAAGGCAAAACCT
>JBBQOJ010000007.1:0-16086 GCA_038330815.1 Chitinophagales bacterium
TTGGATAGGTAACATTGCAAAGATGCGCCCTTTTAAACAGCACGGGTATAGACATCCTGCAAAACGTTGTGTCAATAGATTTCTATAGTGGCCCAGGTGGGTATACCGAAAACCTACCTAAATAAAAAAAACCTTCATGGCTGAAGGTTCTTCACAGATAATGGTCATAGCTGGCTACGACAGGTTTTCATAGGTATTACATGGCATCAGAAATAATTTCGGTTGTTCAATTGGCTTACCTGATTGATACCGCAAAGGTGAAAAATAAATATAGCTTAAAATGTAATACAAATTCATCATCCCTGTAAAAATCTCTGCAACTTGTAATCGGCAAAAATATAAAAAACACCTTTTCCTCTAATGATCCCGAAGGTGAGTCAGTGGATGGCTTTAAAGCTGGCTATACCTTTCACCCGCAACTGGCGAACAGTCGCACGGTGAAGAAAGCCTGCTATCATTGCATGACCCTGATGCCGGGTTCACTGGTCGTTTAAACCTATGGATTGGCCGGATCAGTATCGCCCCTATAAACGTTTTACTTTATCGTCTTCTTCAAATTCCTCCTCGTCCTCATCAAGTTCAAATTCACCAAAATTCTCATCGTCATCATCAAACATCGCATCATCATTTAAAGTAACCATCAATAATAACTGGCCATCACCGGTGTCTTCCACTAGAAAATCCCATTCCTCTATTTCCCACCCCTGCTCCAGTAATTCATTAACACTATCAACATCATTAATGATAAAAGGATTGCCGGCAGTTTTCAACAGGTGTTTGGTATCGATACCAACGGTAATTAGTCTTTGCATGATGAAAAATTTTAAGTTGAAGGTCGACGAATCAACCTCGTTTTCAAAAAAAAGGACGTTAAATAATTGTCACTTAAAGATAGGCCAACTTATCGGCTGTTACAAATTCAATATTGCACCCTTTTTTTAATACCAGGCTTCAACTGATTCAGCATTGGGTACAAAGGGGTACTTTACCGATGCACTTACTGTCCCGCTTACCGCCACCTACCAATCAAAAAAACCAATTTGCCGGTTAATACCAATGCCGGCATCGCCCCCCGATGATGCAGCGCCAAAGGGCTTCGCGGGGTACTTCTAATAGAATTGGGGAATGTACCTGGCAGTTAAAAAAAGTTTTGGTAAAAACAACGCTGCCGAAGTATTGAGGAGTATCAGTGATATTTTCACAACCAGGATCAATAACCAGTATGCTGTCAGTGCGTATTTTGTACAGGATTACAGCCGGCTGAGAGACCCGCAAATGGTACGCTTTAACCCTTCTTCCCGCTTTGCAAAAATTGATGCCTCCCTAATAAAAAGAAAAAAAATATCCCGATCAGGGGCCTTTGGTTTTTTTTCAACTTACTTAGCATAAACTTGTTAATGTTGCACTATGCAGGTTACACTTACCATTATACGCTATCCGCCGCGATATACTTATTTCGCCTTGCTGGCCATGGCACTGCACCGTTTACCTTTGTGGCTCAATAAAAATATTTCGTTCTATAAACTGATGGGCTGTGGCCGCAACGGCACTTTTGATAAAAATCCTGATTGGCAGCAATGGGGCATCCTGGCAGTGCATAACACTGATCCGGATTTGAATAGTCTTCACCCATCTTCCATCATCACTATTCTATATGGTGAGTTCATCGGGAAATGGATGCGCCTTTTTAATTGCGAAACCTGGACAATTATTTTGTCCCCCATTGAAGGGCACGGCAGTTGGGATCAACAACAACCCTTTGGCCCATTGGCAAAACAAACCTCTTACAACGGGCCGGTGGCCATCCTTACCCGGGCTACCATCCGGCTTTCGAAATTAACCGCATTCTGGAAAAATGTACAAGGAGTGGCGGTTCAAATGGCGGGTGCGCCTGGCTTTATTACTTCTATCGGTATTGGCGAAATGCCTTTTATCAAGCAGGCCACCTTTAGTGTTTGGCAGGATAAGGAGTCTATGAAACAATTTGCCTACCAATTAAAAGAGCACACGGTGGTAATACAAAAAACCAGGAAAGAAAATTGGTACAGCGAAGATATGTTTGTGCGGTTTATCCCCTTAAAAACCATTGGTACCATTAATGGCACTGATCCGTTGGCAGGAAAGTTATAAATTTGCCCCTCACCATAACGCAGCAGGGTAAAAAAATGCCAGGTAGCTGCCGGGCACCAGTTTATCCAATGATTAACAGCCGGCATGCACCACTAACAACGTTTGGGGTAATTTTATCCAACTGCCTTTGCAATAATACCTGCGTTTAAAAGCACTGTATGAAGAATATCAAACTGATTGAAGTAGCCAGTGAAATTGGCGCAGGCACCCGTGGTGCAAGTTTAGGTGTGGATGCCATAAAGATAGCGGCGCTGGATTTTATGAGTAATTTTTTTGTACATTTTCCGTCAGAGAAAATTGAAGTAGAAAACAACCTGCTGTTTGAACCCATCCAATCGCCCTATGGGAAAAGGATTCATGGCGTACTACACCTTTATGAAAAAGTAAGCAAGGCAGTGCATGATTCTTTTAAGGGCCATTTTTTCCCGGTGATATTGAGCGGCGACCATAGCACCGCCGGCGGTACCATTGCAGGTATCAAAATGGCTAAACCAAAAAGCAAACTGGGTGCCATCTGGATAGATGCCCATGCCGACCTGCATACCCCCTACACAACCCCTACCGGTAACCTGCACGGTATGCCGCTGGCAACTGCTATTGGTGAGGACAATGCCGAATGTAAAGTGCATGACCTGGACGAGAAAACCTATAAAATCTGGGAGCAGCTTAAAAATATTGGAAAGATTAACCCGAAGATTTTACCGGAAGACATTGTATTCATCTCCCTGCGGGATTTTGAAAAGGAAGAAAAAGCCCTCATCGATAAATATGGCATTAAGGTGATCACTACCAGCGAAGTACGCCGCAATGGTGCCGAGAGTGCCAGCAGAAAAGTGCTCCGCTACCTGGCTGACTGCACCGATATTTACGTAAGCTTTGATGTTGACAGTCTTGATTCGTCTATCTCAAAGGGCACGGGCACGCCTGTTAGCAACGGCTTAAGAGAGCGGGAGGCCGAAGACCTGATTAGCAAGTTTATGCAAAGCAGGAAGATTTGCTGTTTCGAAATCACCGAAGTAAATCCTACCCTGGATAAGGAAAACCTGATGGCGGAAATCGCCTTTAATATTTTGCAGCGCAGTGTAAACGTGTTGATGATGAACTGATAACATTTTACTGCTTATTTGGTTTCCGGCAAAATCTATATATCGCTGGCTTTCACCCACCGCCTGAATTGCTGATGGTAAACCCGTGTTTACAAGGATAGATGCGCTTTCCTGCATAAAAATGTAACAAGCACCGGTATCAAAGGTAGCTTCGCCCGCTGGCTGCCGCGGGTATTAAGCCTTTCGCCAATAAAACAACAATTTTTTCGTTACTAAGGGTCAATACCTCATCCTAAAGGCCTTTTCCATGAATAACCAATTACACGGTATTACCAATACCCCATTTCACGGGCTATTGCATATGTTAAAAGGTGAGCATAAAGCGTATGCCATCGTACAAACGGTTACCCTTATCACCTTTTTGGTTTTTGCTGCAGCTGATGTGGCCCTTTCTTTTCATTATGGCCTGGTGGTGGAAGCCGGGATAATGGCAGGCGTTTTTTTACTGCAAGCCATCGCTGTATTGGTAATGCGCAACAGGCACACCAGGTTTGTAACGGCACAAAATGTATTTTTCATTACTTCCATTGCGTTGGTAATAATGGCCATCCTCAGCGGCTATTCCGCCGGCAGTGGTTTTTATTATTTCCCTGCCACGATGGTGTATTTCATCAACACCTCGTTAAAAAACCATCGCAAACGCTTTCTTTACTTCTTTTTAATCACGTTGTTTTTTTTAGTCGCCATGGTACTTGGCTTCCTTCTTTTCCCGCAGCAGCAGTTATTACCGGTGGTAAATAAACTGGTGGTTACAAGATTTATCTTTGCTATCCTGCTATCTGCCATCCTGGTAAAATACCTGTTTTCACTACAGGAGTATATTTTAAATTCCGATGGCAGAAAAGAATACCATGAAGCGCTTTTTCAGTCGTACCTGGATGGCTATATAATTTTTAAACAAAGCACCAAAGAAGTTACGGATTATAACAAACGGATGTTAAGCCTCTTTCAACTTCCTCCCGACGTTGAGTTAAAGGGACTGTATATCACCCAGGTGATGCTGCGTTACCTGGCGGATGATAGCGCCAATAAAGAGTTGATGATGGATGACATTCCCGATGCATGGCACGGTGAGGCCGGGTTTGTAACACATAGCAGGGAAAAATTTAACAGCTATGTTAAAAGCGTGGTTTTTTATAAAGATGATTCCAAGTACCAGATATTGAGTATCCGCGATATCACCAATATGAAAAATGCCGAGAAGGAACTCATCATTTATAAAGAGAGCGTGGAAAAAGCCGGCCGCGCAAAGGCAAGATTTTTAAGCAGCATGAGCCACGAATTACGTACCCCGTTGAATGGTATTATCGGCACTTCCAATCTCATTAAATCAGAACCCAACCTTACAGAGAGCATCCAAAAGCACATTGATGTGCTTTTATATTCATCCGAACACATGTTGGGGATCATCAACGATATTCTCGACTTCAGTAAAATTGATGCCGGCAAACTGGAGTTAAAGAACCAGCCATTCAATATTAAATACTGCATAGATAATTTGGCAAGCTCGTTCAAAAGCCAGTTTCAACACAAAAACATACAACTACTGGTACAACAAAGTAGCGGCCTGGAAGATTTTTTGGTGATGAGCGATGAAATAAAACTGAGCCAGGTATTGGCCAACCTGTTGAGTAACGCCCTCAAATTTACGCTGGAAGGTAATGTAACACTCATCGTTAGAGAACTGCAGCAATCTTCCAGCCAGGTAACCTTGCAATTTGAAGTAATAGACACCGGCATTGGCATTCCAAAAGAAAAACAACTGGAAATTTTCCATGGCTTCGCGCAGGTACATGCTGCAGAATTAACCAGGCGTTTTGGTGGCACGGGGCTTGGCTTAACCATCAGTGAAAAACTGGTAACCATTTTTGGTGGCGCCTTAAAAGTAGAGAGCGAGTTGGAACGAGGCTCCCGTTTCTTCTTTAGTCTTGTTTTCAATAAAACGGTTAGTAAACCATTACCGGTCGTCAACAAGTTGCATCCCGATGGGGAGGTTGATATCCGCGGGATTAAAATATTGATCGTTGAGGACAACCTCATCAATGCTACCATTTTAAAAAGCTTCCTGAAAAAATGGGAAGTACAAATCAAGGAAGCGGAAAATGGCGTGCATGCCCTGGAAATGCTAAAATACCATCGCTTCGATCTTATTTTAATGGACCTTGAAATGCCGGAAATGGATGGATACAAGGCCATTAAAATCATCAGGACCACCGACTCCGTAACCCCGGTACTGGCCTTCACCGCATCGCTATTGGAAAACATGGATGAATTGCTGGCGGAGGCAGGCTTTAACGGCTATGTGTTGAAACCCTACCGCCCGGCGGAATTAAAACAGAAAATCGAACAGTTCGCCCTACGCAGAACCATCGCCTATGCGTGATAACCCATTTATTCTCTTGTGATACGTTGGCGCCATCCGGGTAACAGGCACCCCTAAACGCTTCCCCGGTTTGTGCGATGCAGTTTATTGCTATAGGGGCCAAGGGTAACCTTGCCCTATTACCTGCCACCGTGGCAGGAGGAAGCGGGTTATATCCGGCCGCTGACCATTCACCTGTAATTCCATATAATTCATCTCTTTTTTCTCCTGCTATGCCGAATTTAAAGGCACCATTATTGTGGCCATTATTGATACTGCCCGCCAATTTACTATAAGTGCAACAGGGTGTTGATGGGTAAAGATATCAACAACCAGCGGATCGTGTACCGGTGGATTGAACGGCAGGATATTTGAGTCTCTTAATTAAAAATTACAGCTATGAAAAGAAATCTTAATCGTTTAACAGGATTTGCCGTAGGTGCAACCGATGGCGAAATTGGAAAAATCAAAGAAGTTTATTTTGATGATGCCACGTGGACGATTCGCTACTTTATAGTAGAAACTGGCAACTGGCTGGTGGGCCGTAAAGTATTAATTTCACCTGAAGCGGTCCTGGTTCCTAATTGGGAAGAAGGTATTTTACCCGTAGACCTAACGAAGGAACAGGTAAAAAACAGTCCGGACATCGATACCGAACAGCCTGTTTCACGTCAGCAGGAAATCGCTTTGTATGCGCACTATCCTTGGACAAGCTACTGGGGAGCTGGCAGTCTCTGGGGCGGCGGTATGGGTACTAGCGGCATGGTGGGCCCGGCCTACGAATCAATTGAGGAGGCGGTGGAGAAAGAGAAAGCATTGGTTCCGGCCGAAAATAATACCGACCCCCACCTTCGAAGTTCGAGAAGGGTAACCAGTTACCAACTTGATGAAACGGACGGTCAAATTGGTGAAGTTGCCGATTTTATCATCGATGAAAATACCTGGAAAATTGAATTCCTGGTAGTGGATACCGGAGCCTGGTTTAGTGGAGATAAAGTATTGGTATCCCCTGAATGGATAAAAGAAATCAACTGGGAAACCTCTTCCTTAAAAGTAAGGGTTTCTAAAGAACAAATTAAAAACAGTCCGGAATATGACGACAGTAAACCATTCAACGAAAGTTATGCTGCCGCGCTGAGTGATTATTACCAGGCGAAATAATACTCCCACACACAATAATCCCGGCGGCCCGGGATTATTTTTTTACCTAACACCAGGTGATTGCCCTCCATTTAAGAAAGTGGCAGCAAGCATTTTTCATTAATACACAAAAAATTATGGGTAAAATTTACAAGGGTTATTTATAAACCCATGGTCATGTTTTTTTGCCGCATTTTTGCAAGCGAAGGATCCATTTCAATGGCCTTATCACACATACCCTGGCCCTTTTCTTTCTGGCCCTTTTTTTGGAAGCAAAGGCCGGCCTGGTATAAGGCTTTTGCATCCTTGCTATCCAATTCCATTAACTGTTGGCAATAGCCAAGTGATTTATCATACATTTTCAACTGGTAGCAGGCCTGGGCAATATCGTGCAACAACTCCTTGTTACCCGGTTTTTTTGCGAAAATATCCAGCAACAATGGTTCTCCTTTTTCAAACTGCCCACTGTAAATGTAGGCATAGCCCAGGTTTTCAGAAAAGTCGTTGCTTTGGGGGTATCCGCCAGCCGCAGCCTTGTTGAAAAATACCACCGCATTTTTAAAGTCGTTCAGGTTGTAGTACAATAACCCCAATTCGTATGCCCACACATTCTTGCTTTCATCCAGGTGGACTGCTTTGTTGTAATAAGGTACTGCCGCCTTATACTCCTGCATGTCCAGGTAAGTTCTGCCAAGCGTATAAGTAGCTTCAGCGTCCGCAGGATTTTTTGCCAGTACATTTTTTAATCCTTTTACTGCGGCGGCATAGTCTTCCAGGTGATAGTTACTCATTGCCTGTATCCTTTCCGCATCATGGCAACCGATGCATTTTGTGGCGAAGGCAATAGCCTGTTTAAATTGCCGGTAGTCGTAATAAATTGTGGAAAGCTCACGAATGGCGCCCATATCATTTGCGTCAAGTTCATGTACTTTGGTAAAAAGCCCCTTTGCGATATCCGTTTTTCGCATTTCCAGGTTTACATACCCATTTTGAAGGTAAGCCTCCTTATATTGTTTATCAAACCCCACTGCTTTCTCAAAATTTTTGGATGCCGTTAGAAAGCGGCGGGCGTTTTTTTCCTCCATTCCTTTTTCAAAATATTCCCTGGCGCTATCCTGCTGGGCAAAACTGCAACTGGCAATTAATAGGGTGTAAAGAAATAAGGTTGATTTTTTCATAATAATAAATAAATGGCAAAAAATGAAGACTGTTAGTTATTACAGGCAACCTGCTAACGCAGGAAAGTGTCTCTTTATTTTGTACAACATTACCTTCTTGTGCACGCTGCCTGTTGTGGAAACCCGATTTAAATATTACGGGGGTCTTCCGGCTTTAACAGGCCCTCTGGCTCATCATCCCATTACAATTGCCTTTCCCAATCCATATCCCGGCATGTAAAAAACCTACAGGGGTAATGAAAGAAATAAGGTTGGTAAATTTATCAAAGTCGTTCACCATAATAAACCTTGTTGACCATTTTATAAAATTAATAAGCAAGGTAGCCCGCTTTTTTCGAAAGCCGCCTTTGAATTTATTACCGATGAGCGGCTATACCATGCCGTTGATGGAATTTACCCGGGGTGGTGATGAATGTTAATTGATATTTGTTTAACGTAAATTTAAGAACATCCAACAACTCTAACTAAAATAAAAAGTCCATTTTTAAACCCTCAAGTAATTCGCCCGCTACCAAAACATTTACAATGCCAATTAAGCCTACCCTCTTCCTATTCATCTGCTTGCTATTTATTGTATTCACTTCCCATGCGCAAACTTTTACCGGCAAGGTGAACGATACCACTGCCAGGAAAGAAATCAGTAATGCAGTAGTGGCCCTGCTCACCACCCGGGATTCTGTTTTGTACCGTTTTACCCGTACCAACAAAGCGGGTGAATTTACCATTGCCGGCGCCAAACCAGGGAAATATATTATGATGGTAACCCATCCCTATTTCGCAGATTTACTGGATGAGGTTACCGTTTCAGAAAGTGGTTTGCAGCTAAATAAAATTGCCTTGCTTTCAAAAAGCCAGTTGCTACAGGAAGTAATTGTAAAAAGTGGCTCGCCAATAAAAATTAAGGGCGATACCGTTTCCTACACTGCAGACAGTTTTAAGGTAAGTGCCAATGCCAATGTAGAGGAATTGTTGCGCAAACTACCCGGTATACAGGTGGATAAAAACGGGCAAATAAAGGCCATGGGAGAAACGGTACAAAAGGTATTGGTAGACGGCGAGGAATTTTTTGGTGACGATCCCGGCATGGCGGTAAAAAACCTCCGGGCAGATGCAGTTAAAGAGGTTCAGGTATTTGATAAAAAGAGCGACCAGGCTGAATTTACCGGGATTGATGATGGGCAGGCGAAAAAAACAATTAACCTGAAATTGAAAGAAGATAAAAAGACCGGGTACTTCGGCAAGGTAGAAACTGCGGGCGGCTTACAGAAAAAAATAGATGATCGGTATAATAATAATATCATGTTCAATGCCTTCAAAGGCAAAAGGAAAATCTCTGGATT
This sequence comes from Chitinophagales bacterium, assembly GCA_038330815.1. Taxonomy (GTDB): domain Bacteria; phylum Bacteroidota; class Bacteroidia; order Chitinophagales; family Chitinophagaceae; genus Ferruginibacter. The sequence continues at coordinate 9,257 of JBBQOJ010000007.1, forward strand.
TTTATTGATGGGCAATACCGGCCAAAATGGACTTAACTGGCAAGACCAGCAAAAATTTGGCGGCAACGATGATGTCACCATGGGGATGGATGATGAGGGTGGCAGTTTTATAATGGTATCAAGGGGCAGTGATGAAGATCCCTACATTGATACGCGCAACGGTTTGTTTGAAAATGTAAATGCCGGGGTGCAATACAGTAACAAATGGAAGGATAAGCACACGCTTAATTTTTCCCCCAAGCTAAACCGCCTGCAGTATTATAATAACAAATACACTTTCTCGCAGTTTACCCTCGATCCAACTACCGTATTCAATGAGAACGCTTCGGAAAATACTTTTGCCCATAAAACCAGCAGCAGGAACAACCTCACATACGATTTTAAAATTGACTCTGCCAATTCCATCAGGATTGTTAGCAAACTGAATATTTATAATACCAAAAGCGATGTATTCCGGCAATCTGCCAATACCAATATTGATGGCCTGTTAAACAACAACAGCACCAATGTAACCAACAACAATACAGACAAAACCGCCTTTACCAATACCATTTTATTTAAACATAAATTTAAAAAAGACAGAAGAACATTTTCATTTAATACTGATTTCAATACCCTCAGTTCGGACAACACCGGCTTTTTAAATGCCGTCAATAATTTTTACAACGCCGGTGTACGCACCCGCACTGATTCGATCGACCAGAAAAAAACGAATGCAACGATCAACCGGAAAATAGCCGCCCGGGCCGTATACACCGAGCCCCTATCCAAACGGTATTCCCTGGAACTTAATTATGAATATGCGCAATCAGTTGCAGAAAATGAACTGGCTACTATGAGCAAAACGATTGCCCCCGACAGTAAGTACGAGGTACTGGTAGATTCTCTTAGTAACCACTTTGACCAACGCATCAATACCAATAAGGGTGGTTTTAAAATAAGTTACAATCATAAAAAAATAAAGTATTTTATCGGCAGTGCCGCCGGCTTTACCAAATTTGACCTGGAGGACATCACCCAACAGAAAAACTATGTACGCAATTTTACCAACCTTTTCCCAGCAGGTAATTTCCAATATTCGTATAAGGCAAATCATAGCCTGAACGTTGGCTACAATGGTCGCACGATCCAGCCTTCTATTAACCAGTTGCAGCAATTAAGGAACAATAACAATCCCCTCAGCGAATACATTGGCAACCCTTTTTTAAAGCAATCTTTCCGACACAATTTATCAGTTAACCACAATGCATATAATTTCCTGAAAGAAATGTGGATGTACCAATCCATCAATTTCAATGTAACGGATAATGCCATTACCAATAGCGTAATTATTGAACCCAATGGAAAGCGGATTACACGGCCTATCAACACAGATGGCAATATGTCGGCCAACGGCTGGATGGGCTTTGGCAAAAAAATTAAAAAACTCCAGCTCGACCTGGGATTAAATATGGATGCCAACTACAACAGGTTTAACGAAATTATTAATAACAACCTCAATAAAAATGAAAACACCAGCGCTTCCATCGGGGTACGACTGAGTAAAAACAAAGCTAAATTGTACGACTTTACGATCGCCAATGATTTTGGCTATAACGTAAATAAATCAACGGCCTATAACCGTACCATTAAATACAACACCAACACCCTTAGCGCCAACGTCACTTACTATATTAAAAAGGTTTGGAAAATTAATTCTGAAATTGAGATGAACTACCGTCAGCAAACGGATGATTTTTCTGCCAACGTTAATAACAATATCTGGAATGCACAACTGGAACGCACTTTTCGAAAGGATGAGTTTACCGTATTTTTTACCATCCGCGACATCCTGAATCAAAACCAGGGCATCGACCGTAACCTGAGTGGCAATACCCTTACTGAGGTAAGAAACGACCGGCTACAGCGTTTCTGGATGGTAGGTTTCAGGTGGGACTTTAAAAATAATAGTGCATCCGCAAAATAAACAACTATGAAAAAATTAACTTTTACGCTGGCATTGGTTTGTTATATCGGACTCTCCCGGGGGCAGCAGTTTATCGACAAAGCGGTAATTGAATTTGAAGTAAAAACCAACATCAAAAAAACTATGGGCGATGGTATGTGGGCCGAAATGATGAAGGAAAATTTACCCACTTTTAAAGTAGCCTATTTTAACTATACTTTTTCGGGCGGCAAGAGTATTTTTAAACTCAGTCATTTTGATGAAAAAATTAAGATCCCGGAGCACATGAAAAAGTCGGACGAGGAAAACGAATGGTATGTTGATCATAACCTGGGCATGCTTGATATGAAGAAAGTGGTGGTAGGTTCGCCGTTTTATGTAAGGGATAGTTTGCCAAACATAGAGTGGAAGCTCTCCAATGAAAATATGATGATTGCTGGTTTCAATTGTCGCAAAGCGGTTGGCAGAATGTTTGACAGCGTATATGTGTTTGTATTTTACACCGATGAAATCCTGGTCAGTGGCGGCCCCTGCAGCATCAACGGACTGCCTGGCATGATACTGGGCATGACGATTCCTCGGTTGTATACTTCCTGGGTGGCTACCAAGGTAAGTATTACCAATGTAAACGAAACCGCCATCAAACCTGCCAATAGCAAAAAGCCTTTTCTGCAACAAGATTACAGGAAACTGCTTTCGGATAGAACGGTTGAGTGGGAAAACTATTACGATGACAAATCGATTATTCACCGGTTTTTGTGGGAAGCATTGCTATAACATCAAACAATATAGGCATTAAAAAAGCGGAGGGTGGTAAAACATCCCCCGCTTTTTAGTGAAAATCGCTATACTATTTTAATAATTCCAATACCACCGTTTGATAAGCGGGGAGAGAAAATTCCTTCAATTCATTTTTTTCGCCGGTAACCACATTGCGGTACTTGTTGAATCCAATGGTACGGTCCCCGTATTTTTTAAAAGAAATGGTTTGGGCAACCTTATCCGTATTCATCACCACCATTACCGTTTGTCGGGCATCGTACCTGAAGTAAACATATACACCGGCTTCCGGTACAAATTGCATCATCTTTCCGGTGGTAATGGCCGTAGCGTTTTTCCGGAAGTTAGCCAGTGCTTTTACGTGCTGCCATATTTCCTGGTCCTTTGAAGTGCGGCCACCTGCTTCAAATTTATTAACTGTATCCCCCGGGAAACCGCCCGGGAAGTCGAGCCTTACATAGCCGTCGCTCGGACTGGTAAAACCGGTGGTGGCCAACTCGCTGCCGTAATACAATTGAGGTATTCCCCGGCAGGTTAACAACCAGCTGAGGGATGATTTATACTTCTCTATGTTTTCTCCTATCACGGAAAAAAACCTTGGTAGATCATGGTTATCTAAAAATATCACATTACGCATCGGGTCTTTATAAATAAAATCCTGCGCCAGGGTGGTATACAAACGGGTAACACCATCCGTCCAGCCAAAGTCCTTGGTCATGGCATCCTGTATACCCCATAGTGTTTGAAAATCGGTAACCGCCTGCAAATTGCTTTTAAAGGGAAGGTTGTAATTGTTTTGTGTAAAATAACTTTGGTTAGGAACGCCATGCACCCAGGTTTCGCCAAACATGGTCAACTGCGGGTACTCCTCCATCAATGCTTTGTTACAACGATTCATGAATGGCAAGTCGTTATAGGCATAAGTGTCAATCCGCCAGCCATCAATACCAAATTCCTCTACGGTCCAAAGGGCGTGTTGAATAAGGAAATTGGCGACATAGGGATTACTTTGATTGAGGTCGGGCATTTGCCGTGTAAACCATCCGTCCGACATTTTCTTTACTTCTAACGGTGCCGCATAGGGGTCAAACAACACCTGGTCGCGATAGGTCGTGTTGGTATAATCCTGCCATTGGTTGAGCCAGCTTTTCATGGGAGGGTTTATTACCGTATGATGGTAACTGCCCACGTGATTGTACACTGCGTCCTGTATAACTTTCATGCCTTTTGCATGGGAGGCAGCTACCAGTTGGTGGTAGGCCTTATCGCCACCCAGGCGCCGGTCGATGGTATAATGATCGGTAAATGCATAGCCATGTTCCGTCCTATTCGGCATATCGTTTTCCAACACCGGGTTTAGCCACAACGTGGTTACTCCTAATTGCTGCAGGTAATTGAGGTGATCAACAATGCCCTGCAAGTCGCCGCCATGGCGGTTAAACACCGTATCGCGGTTTAACGACTGGTCGCGCATACCGGGTACCTGGTCGTTGGAGGGATCGCCATTACTAAAGCGGTCGGGCATGATCAGGTACATAAAATCGCGGGAGGTAACTCCCTGGGCGAATTGGGTGCCCCTGCCTTTACGCGCTGGTTTTAATTCAAAATCAATGGTAAACGGTTTGCCCGAACGATTGACTCTAATTGCCACTATGCCGGGTTTTGCAGCAGGCGTAACCGTTAGGTCGAGAAATACGTAACCCGGGTTTTCCACCCTGTTCACTTTTACCAGTTGTACGCCGGGGTAGGCCAGGGAAAAAGTATTTCCGGCAGCGCCAATGGCATCACTTTCAATCATCACCTGTACCTTGTTCCATTTCATGCCCGTCCACCAGTTGGTTGGATAGCACCGCACTTGGTTTTCCTGCGCCTGCACTATCATCCAACAAAAAACTACCATGGATAATACAAATCGTTTTTTCTTCATTATTTTGCTTTTATTCTTAGCGTTAGCAGGGCCGCTACAATCATCAACACGCCACCGAGCACAATGGTATAGATGGCGTGCCCGTTAAAGAGGTGCTTGGTAAAAAAGCCAAGTAAGGTAGCTGCCAGTATCTGCGGAATTACAATAAAAAAATTAAAAATGCCCATGTACACGCCCATTTTATGCGACGGCAGCGAAGTAGTGAGCATGGCATACGGCATTGATAAAATGCTTGACCAGGCAAGCCCGATCCCTGCCATACTAATAATCAGGAGGTACTTGTCGGTAAAAAGGAAAAGGGAGATAAGGCCCAACCCGCCTGCAACAAGGCAAACCAAATGGGTAATAGGGCGTGAGGTTTTCTTAGCCAGTACCGGCAATAAAAATGCGAAAATGGCAGAGAATCCATTGTAAAACCCAAACAGAACGCCTACCCAATTGCCGATCTCGTTATAGGCCTTTGAAGAAGTGTCGGTGGTATTGGCAATGTTTTGTGCTAGCCCGGGGGTAGCATAAATCCACATGGCAAACAGGGCAAACCAGGTAAAAAACTGTACCACGGCCAACTGCTTCATGGTGTCGGGCATCTGGTAAAGATCATTCACCACTTCCACCAGGCCATTCTTTTTATTCTTCGACCAATACCATCCTGCTACCAGTTGCACCAGTCCAAAACTACCAATACCCATGGTTAATACATAGAGTTCTTTTTCAAGGGGTGCGGCAGTATGCCGGGTATTGTAATAGTATAATAAAAAAGTAAGCACACTACCTGCCACCAGCCAAATCCACCCTTTTTTGTAAAACGACTGTACGCTGGTGGAAATGATGGAATGGTCTACCAGTTGCTGTTCGGGCGTTTCAAAACTCTTTAATTCCGCCGGGGAATATTCTTTGGTGGTAAAAACCGTGTAGGCCACCGATAAAAAAAATACGGCAGCCCCAATGTAAAAAGAGATTTTAACGGAGTCGGGTATTACGCCGGGAGCGGCTTCATTGGCTACTCCTGCCTGGGTAAGCAGGTAAGGCAGTATAGAAGATACCACCGCACCGATACCAATAAAAAAACTCTGCATGGCAAAGCCGGCCGTACGTTGTTCATCGGGCAGCATATCGCCCACAAACGCACGAAACGGTTCCATCGAAATATTAATGGAGGCATCCAGCAACCACAACATAATGGCGGCCATCCACAAGGCCCACACATTGGGAAAAAACACCAGGGCAATGGAGGCAAGTATGGCCCCAATCAAAAAATAAGGCCTTCTTCTTCCCCACCGTGCCGACCATGTTTTATCACTCAGGTAACCGATTACGGGTTGCATGATCAAACCAGTAAGGGGCGCGGCAATCCATAAAATAGGGATATCGTCAATTTTTGCACCGAGTGATTGAAATATCCTGCTGACATTGGCATTCTGTAATCCAAAACCAAATTGAATACCCAGGAAACCAACACTCATGTTGGTGATCTGCGACAGGGTAAGGGTAGGTTTACGGGCAGTGATGAACTGGGACATTGCAATCGTTTAAGGTATAAAATTGTGTAAAAAATACACATACTAAATTCAATACTAAAAAACATCCGTTTTTTAGGCGGATGTTGAAGAAGGTGGAATTATATTACAAAACCGTCTGTTAACACGGCGCCTTTTTTAAGCACTACGATACCATCTTTTACCGCATACAACGAGTGGTCGGTATCAGGTAAGTGGCTGCCCCCATTGATGCGTACATCATTGCCAATGCGGCAGTTTTTATCAACTATGGCGTTTTTAATATAGCAACGGTCGCCAATGCCTATTTTGGGAATATTTTTCCCGGTATTGTTTTCTATTTCAGAAAGGGTTTCATAATAATCATTTCCCATGATGTAACAGCTCACAATGGTAGACCCGTGCCCAATGCGTGACCTCACCCCGATTACACTGTTTTCAATCCGGCTTGCATTGATAATGGAGCCTTCAGCGATAATGGTTTTTTCCAGCGTTGTGCCGCTTATTTTGGCTGGCGGCAACATACGGGCATGACTGTATACAATTTTCTGGTTATCAAATAAATTGAAAGGCGGCAAATCGAGGGTGAGGGCGAGGTTGGCCTCAAAGAAGGAATAAATATTTCCGATATCGGTCCAGTAACCGTCATACTGGAAACTGATCACCTTGTATTTTTCAATAG
>JBBQOJ010000008.1:0-16084 GCA_038330815.1 Chitinophagales bacterium
CGGTACGCCCTCCCTGTTTAGTACCAACCTGAACCTGAATTTACGGCAAGGCAAATTTAATTTTTTTGGAAGCGCCGGGCACAATCAGTCGGGTGGCGTTGCCCGGGGCGAAACACTTCGTCAAAATAAAAAGGGCGGTGTAATTACAGATTACTTTAACCAATTGTCAGAAAATCAACGCAAGCGAAATTTTAACTCGGTTCGTTTTGGCGCCGACTTTTTTATGGATAACCGGAATACATTTTCCATTTCGCAGGATTTTGTGGAAGGTAATTTTGGAAACGTAGAAGTACAGCAACAGGAATACCTCGACAATAACCGGTTGTTGCAATATAATGGAGACCGTACCACCGACGGCACTTCCCAATTTAGCCGTAGCAGTACCCGTTTAAATTACAAACACAGTTTCCCCAAAGAAGGGATGGAACTTACTGCCGATGCAAATTATAACAAGGGTAGCAGGTTTAGCGATGCAACCATTTTAAATCTTTATTTTAACCCGGATGGCACCCCCAACCGCAGCCCTTCTTTTGTTTGGAACAATGGCAGCAGTAATGAAAACCAATTTACCTTCCAGGCAGATTATGTAAATCCGGTATCTGAAAAAGTAAAAATAGAAACAGGCATACGTAGCTATCACAACCGGTTTGTAAGTAATTACAATGCCTTCACCAACCAGTTTAACCAGGTGATTAAACTACCGCTTAGCAATAATTACGCTTATACCGAAATGGTAAATGCAGCATATTTTACTTATTCCTATAAAAAGGAAAACTTTTCTTACCAGGCAGGTCTGCGCACAGAATATTCCAATTTTGATGGTGAGTTGATTGATAGTGCTTATAAGTTTGGTTATGAGTATCCCAATAAAATAAGCAGCATCTGGGATGCCCTGTTCCCCAGCCTTTTTGTAACCCAACGGCTCGGCGATAAGGACGAACTTCAGTTTAATTACAGCCGGCGTATCAGGCGGCCCCAATTCTGGCAGCTAAATCCATTTATTGAAATTAACGACCCGGTAAACCTTCGGCAGGGTAACCCGGAACTGAGGCCCGAATTTATTAACTCATTTGAATTTAATTACAACCATACCTATACCAAGGGTAGCTTATTAGCAGTGTTGTATTTCCGCAATAACCCCAACGATATTACCCAGTACAGTGATACTATTACGGATGCTACTTACCAGCAATTGGCCAATGCCGGCATCGACCCCAATGCCATATTAAACACTTTTGTAAATGCCAGCACCACCAACCGCTATGGTGCTGAATTTACCCTGCAACACAAACCCCTAAAAAATTTTGAAATCACGCCCACTGTTAACCTTCAGTACCGGACGGTGAACGCAAAAATCAATGACCTTGATTTAAGCAACAAGGGATTTAACTGGGAAGCCAAACTGATCACCAATTATATGATTGAAAGCCTGGGTAAGCCGTTTTTTAACAACCTTGGCTTTCAAATGATACTTGATTACGAATCGCCGCAGGTGTTGCCGCAAGGCAGAAGCATTGCCGAATTTGATGTAGACATGGCGATTCGGAAAGATTTTTTGAAGAACAAAAAAGCTTCCCTAACGCTTGCGGTAAATGATGTATTCAACACCCGTCGCTGGGGCGCTGTATATGATACAGAACAATTTTACCAGGATGCCTACCGTCGCTGGAATGTGCGCAATTTCAGGTTAACCTTCAGCTATAAATTTGGTGACACCAATTTTTCTCTATTTGGGAATAAAAGTGGCGGTAATTCCGAGGACGATTAAAGTAATACCTGGCCGGCGTGAAATTTGTTTTACTGTAACAGCCCATTCTGTACGTCTTTTCACCGGAATACCTCAATTTGGGTATCTGGTATAAAAGGGTGCAAGTATTAGTTTAATAGCCTACCCGATACCCTGCCATGCTTGCTGCATTTACTGGTATACTGTGGCAGTTATCATCTTAACGTAACATTACCGTTGGCTTATTAGAGTGTGTTTTTCGCCTCACCCGTACCTTTAGTAGCTTTTGCCAGGCAACCAACGAAATTGCAGATTCAAGGGAGAGGGCCGGCATTCACTTCCGGTTTTCCTGCATCGCCGGGCAAGCCATGGGCAATTAAATAGGGAATTATATCGTTGATACCCATTTAAAACGGATCCAATAAAGAATCGCTATGAAAAGCGAGCGACTGGTCATGGCACCCTCGTTTTGCCCCTGGCTAGACGAGAGCCGTCTTTACAATAATAAAAAAGGCAACACCAGAAACAGTCTAGCCTTTTTTAGGTAACGCCGCGTTCATTTCATAAATTTTGAAACAGTCTTGTGGTACCATTTTGAGAAATCACCAGGTTAGTTCCTTTGGTTGGGGGAATACATCTGCTATATTCAAATTGATCCCATCAATGTATTAATGATAGTGATGATAACCCCCTGCATATGTACAATGGATAATACTGCCTGCCAGTTGTATACCATTACCTTCAACGACCCGGAAATTACCTGAACAATTAATTAATGCCAGGGTTAGTTTTTAATCTTCAGTTGTAACGGGCACACCAGCAAGGAAAGTCAGTTGCATGGCCACTTAATTATAATGAAAGCTATTTTTCCCCTTACTTAAAAGATTAAAAATTTAATATCATAGCGATGGTACAAAACAGGAGAAATTGGCTGATGAAAATTGGATTAGCTATTGCCGGTATTGGCATGGCGAAATTTAAATTATTTGCCTTGCCTTTAGAAAAAAATAATAATAGATTTACAGGTGCACCACCATTTCATTTAAACCAACAAACAAAAAATATGATACCAGGCGCCTTCTCCGTTAGTCTTAATGTAAAAAATATTAACGCCTCAAAGGAATTTTATGAGCATATTGGATTTAATGTTTTTGCCGGGGATATCAAAGAGAATTACCTGATAATGAAAAATGGAGTGGCCATTATCGGGCTATTTCAAGGTGTGTTTGAGAAAACGATCCTTACATTTAATCCCGGCTGGGATGAAAATGCGCAGCCACTGGAACAATTTGATGACGTAAGAGAAATTCAGCGACAACTAAAAAGCAAGGGAATTATATTAATGTCGGAAACTGATGAAACTTCCACCGGCCCGGCAAGCATGCTATTGACAGACCCTGATGGAAACCAACTGCTTTTTGACCAGCACGTGTAATAGTAAATTAAACAGGCGTCCTGGTAAATTGGCTATTCCACGAATTAAAGCCAGCAGGTATTAGGTGATAGCCAGCCACCCTAACTGCCGGATCCATTCGATGTTGTACACATTTTAAATACCACTGCGAAATTTGATAACTTCCATTTCAAAATAGATATTGTATGAATGACATTATCATTACCATCCTATCTTTTTTAATAGGCGGGGTGTTGGGCGAATTTGTTCAGGCCCTTTATAATTACAAAAAAGAAATACTATCAATTATTTGGACCAAGCGTTTTGAAGAGTACAAAGTGGTTTGGGAACTTACCGGTGTGCTTCCAAAATATCCCGAAGACCGGGCTATACGTTATACAGATATTTATTCCACCTGCTTGCAACTAAAAAATTGGTATTTCAAAAGTGGAGGAATAATTCTTCTAAGAAAAGTAGAATCGCTTATGAAAATCTTCAAAAAACCTTGTATGCAATTTCGAATAAGCAAACAGGGGAGAAACTAACACCGGATGATTATAGTAATGTGCGGGCAATTTTTAGTTTGTTTAGAGCGGAACTAACAAGTGATCTAACTTCGAGAAACAAATCACTCCCTTAATCAAAAATAATATTTGATCCTGAACACCACCAATTTAAAATACATTGTTAAAAGCGATGGCGGGACATTGTAAAATCCGCAATACTTCGCCATCAGTGTTAGACTTCCCTAACGGTTTCAATTTAACTTTGAGCCTGACTTGCATTTTTTAATTTCAATAAACATATGGTGGTGACAGGGTCATTTTTAGCACTTCCCCTTACCCTTGGCAATATAAAACGATATTAACCGGTAATGAAATGCCTTAATTAAGCGGGCAGTAGAAACTCACTACTTACTACTCCTGCATGGCGGATTAATTTATCTTCACCAATTTTACCACTATTCTTTTATTTCCCTGTACCATTTCCGCAAAGTACATTCCACTGCGGTATTGATGGCCTACCTGCAGGCTTCCATGGGCGTTAAGATTAGCCCTTGTTTCTATTACCGAACCCTGCTGGTTGATTACCCGGAGTGTTAACGGTTCGTTGCTGTTGCTATTGGTTTGTAAGGTGAAGTAGGTAGTGGATGGATTGGGCAATACCTTGACCTGGAAATTGCCCTGGTCATTACTACCCGCAATTCTTTGTTGTGGGTCGGTTAAGCGATGGTTTTGCGGACTCTGTTTAATATGATGGGGCACGGTTACATACACCATGGAGGTTGATTTATTACCGGAGGCATCCGTGGCCGTAATCGTGATAGTATAAATTCTGCCCTTACCCTTTCCGGTACGTTCTGCCTTTAATTTAATATGATGGTTATCTATTATTTCCCAGTCTTTAGGTTTCTTATCATTGCCTGGATTTTTATCTTCTTCATTGCTGGTAACAGACAATACCGTTGATACTGGGCTGCAATTGTCAGTGGTAATATAGCTGATCAACACATCGTTCATTTTTTTATTAGGCGGCCATAGTACATCGGGGTCGGCAAACGCTGCCGTAATTACCGGGGCTTCCTTATCCAGCACAGTTACTTTAAAAGTGCAGCCGGCGGTAGCATTGCCGGCAACCGAATAGGTTACAAAAGTAATACCCTTATTAAATACCAAGCCGTTGGCACTGCCTGCACCACTTCCGGTGGTAGCACCGGTTAGCTGGTATTGAATTATATAGGTATTGGAGGCACCGGTTACTATAGGGTCAATACCTTTTACAACGGCACTGCAAACGCCTTTATCGGTGGATAACGTGGTGTCTGCAAGGCAACTCAACTGAACGGAGTTGTCCTCCAAAAGGTACCTGGCAGCCACACCCATCACCTGGTTACCCGCTGCAAGGCCTGTAGCGATTAAACGATTGCCCTGAATACTTAGTTGCTGCAGCGAAAAATGGTAATTGGCCTGCCCCGTTACCTGCCTGCCATTGCTGCCAAAATCGGGGGAAAGCAACCCATTGTTTTTATACCGGGTAATAGTAAACTCCATCAGTTGTGTAGCGGCATTGTAACTATCGCCGCCAATATATAGGTGCTGGTCTGTTGTAAGAATGGTTTTTGGAACAGCAGGTGTACCGGCGCCAAAATAAGTGGTTTGCCTGCCATTACCATTAAAACTGTTGTCTGCAGCACCATCATTGTTATAGCGGCCTACAGCAAATCCATAACTGCCGGTTTTATCATCATAAGCATAGGAAGCCACTACAATTTTATCACCCTGGCTGGCTACCGTAGTAGTGCCGTTGAAAAAGTCATTACCGTTGGTAGTGGTACCGTTCATCCCGAAATTCATATCCGGTTCCCCTGTGGAAAGATAACGTTGTAACGAGAAGAAATTTCCCCCACCCGAAAAATCGGGTGTAGTTGCTGCAAAAACAATCTTGTTGCCTTGCAAAGCGGTGGAGTAATTGTAGTAGCCGGGATTGAAATGTTGCAGGTTATCAATCACGTTCCCCAGTAAAAGAGTCCCCACACTGGTGCCTGACAGGTTAAAAACGGCTGCATTGTAAAAAGCGAACTGCCCCACCAGCGACACGCTATAGCCTGTTACAACCAACAGTTGGTCATTGATGGTAATCGAGGTAGGAAATTCGTAACTGGCTAAGGTGAAAGTTTTTGTAATGATACCGGTGCCATTAAAAGAAAGATCCGGCACGCCGTTTTCCGTAAAGCGGGCTACTAGCAAATCATCGTGCAATATGGAATAATAATTCCTTTCAGTAGTACCCATCACTACCAGTTTGCCATCTGGCTGCAATGCAGCATCTTTAAAACGTACCACCAATGATGCGGAATACCCGGCAGTGCCATAACCCATATCCAGCGTGCCATTCGCTTGATACCGGGCAATTTTTATTTGTGGGTATTGCGTAGCAGGTGTATAATAAATAACATAGTATTTATTACCCGGGGCAGCCAGTACTTTTAATACATTGTTAAACAGCGAAGGCGTGGCCTGGTAAAATTGAACGCCATTGTTGCCAAAAGCAGGATCAGGCGCGCCGGGTTGGGCGAAGACTTGTAGAAAGCAGGCAAGACCGCCCACAAAAAGTAACACTTTTTTCATAGTAGTTAGCGTTGGGTTAAGCTGGTTTTGCAAATAAATACAAGATGGATTCAGCCAGTAATGATGGCTAACATAACATGCTATGTAAATGGAGGATATTTTGTAAAAGTGGGGTTAAAGAAAAACTTTTACGGGATTTAGGTACACTGATTCAGGTGATTGTTTATTTCTCTGGAACTTCAAATCTACAATTGCTGTTTGATATTCCGACTTTTTTAACCGTATATTTTTTGCCTATTTTTCCTAACGAGCGCCAGCACTGTAAAGGGTTCGTAAATTTACGGTGCAGTTTATTTACCGGTTGGTATATACATTACGAAGCCTTTTTTGCCTTCCGCATTGACTTCATTTTCCTTCAGCTGTAATGGTGTGTTGCCCTTTAAAAATGGAGGCAGGGAATAAGAAAATCGAGGGAAAAAAGGAGATTCCGGCAGTTGGATGGGTTACGCTGATTTTTGAAGGACGGCCGGTTGTATTGAGAAATAATATAACGCAGCGCCCGCTGCATACATCACCGGGTCGAGCCAGTCGCCCTTGAAACGGGGGGATAGCAATGGAAAAACCAATTCTGTCAAAATACTCACATATAACGTAGCAAGGATAATTTCACCAACGGACAATCCAGTCTTTATTTCAAACAGCCAGCGGCGTTCCGCCAGCATCAAGGTTAGCAGTACCGGCATGGCCAGCAGGTCATCAAGATAATTGTCTATAAATGAATAGTGAAGATGCAGTCCATATTGCATCCACTGATGTGCAAGAAAAAGAAGGCAACAGCAAATAAATACCTTCGACTTTAATATGGCCATACCTACCTTTTTAAAGCGCTGCAAAAAATACAAAAATCATTACCAACAATAATACCGGCGATACAGCAATCAACAGCAGCAGGGCAATCGCTTTACCAATTGATTTTACCACTGTTAATACAAGAGGGTCGGCAGGTGCCGGCTTCAGCCATTCTTTTAGCTGCGCCACTTTTTTCCGTAAATAATTCCTGATATCCTGAAGGTCACGTGCCGGCATACCGCAATATTTTATGATAGTTGCAATGGCAGTATGAAAAAAGTGTACCATCATGGAAATACCGCTGATCCGGTTAACGCCCTGTCAAAATATTACCCCCGATTGGCCAAAATATTACCCGCCGGGTGGCTTTATTTCAACTGGCTATTTATATATGGCCAGGTATTTTTAGCCGAAACGTATTGTTGTAGTCAGGCGATACCGATAAAACCAAACGGTCGGCGTTGAGGGGCCTGTAAGCAAATTGGGATGCATTCTAACAGATGGGTACTATCACCGTGAAAGTAGCACCTGCCTGTTCTGTAGCATCAGCATAAATTATCCCGTTATGGTGTTCCACTATTTTTTACAAAGCGCAAGGCCGATACCCTGCCCTCGTATTCGCTACGGTGGAGCCGCTGAAATATAGTAAAAATCTTCTCTGAAAATGCTTGTTCAAAATCAATTCCGTTATCAGCGAATGCAATGGCAAGGTATTTTTTAGAAGGGTCGGGTGGCCAACGGGCAATAGTAGCATTTGCAGGAAAAGAATGGGTGATGGTTATCCGCGGAGCAGCGCCTGCCCTGCTAAAATTTAGTGCATTGGATAGTAGGTTTTCGAATAACTGCCCAAATTGTACTTCGTTAACCATCGCTTGCGGCAGTGGATCAAAATCAATAATTGCCCCACGTTCATTGATCCTCTCTTCAAGGCGTTGCAGTACTTCCTCCAGGATATGCTGCAGGCTTTGATTCGTAAACTGTTGATCCTGTGTAATTCTTGATAGGGACAATAGTGGTATTCAGCAGGGGCATATCCCACGTAATCAAACAATTTATAGGAAGATTGTACCTGGTTATCCTTTGTTATATCGTAGATATAATAAAATCCAGGCGAAGTACCCGCCAGCTTTTCCTTGAAATAAATGTCTTCTGCAATGCGGGTTTTTAAAAACTGCTCATATATTTGAATGGTACTACGGTCGTACGCCAAAAACAGCGGGTCCAGTTCTTCCACCAGGCGCAGTATCGGTTGCACTTCGGTGGTATACTCCTGCGGCAGGGACAGAAGGCTTTTTTACGCATATGGCTGATCATCAATAAATCATCGATTTGGATATGTTCCTTTTAATATCTCCCAACTGGTTGCTTTTTCAATCCAGCAAATCCTCTTTCAATTGGCTGGATGCGTTGTTTTCCGAAAGCAATTGTAAAAAACCGGTGTTTGATTTCAACGCATATTCCTGTAAGGTGGATGCTGGTAAATGCTTGTAGTATTTAAGCAGGGGAAGGTTAAGCGATTTGAAAATGTTGCCATGGGTAGTAATAAAATCAATAAGCCGGTGTTGAAGGATATGACCTGCAAAGGCGGGTAGGTACTCAAAATGAAGTTTTTTTATCAGGTTTGCTTCCATAAGCTGGATCAATGGTGTAGTGCTGCTGCCACCGTTGAATGCGTTTAAAAAAAGAAAAGCGTGTTTTCGTAATTTTTATTTAATATTATTGCGATGGGTTTTTGCTGCCGCAACAAAGTTAACGGGTAGCCGTCCCTGGAAAAGCAAATTTAAAAAAGAATGGATGCAAACCTTATTCTTTTGGTAGATGATGATCCCGATGATCGAATGCTATTAAAGGAAGCTATATTGGAAGTAGATGGCCGTTTTTTATTTGAAGAGGCACCCGATGGGAGGCATGGGCTCAATTATCTCCGGGCCATTCCATGCCCCGATGAGTACCCATGCCTGGTAGTACTGGATATTAATATGCCTATTTTAGACGGGCGGGAAATGCTGGCGATTCTTAAAAGCGACCCTAAATTAAAATTCATTCCCGTAGTAGTTTTCAGCACCTCTTCTAACCCCTCGGATATTCGATATTGTAAACAGTTTAATGTAGACCTGGTAACCAAGCCATTTGATATAGCTATGTTGGAAAAGGCGGCAGGTAAACTTGTTACTTATTGTAATTAATAACTAAGGCATGCGTTGGTATATTGCGTTACTAATGGCGTGCCGGCAGGTGGAAGGGGTAACTATCTAATTAAATAAGGGATAAACCGTTAACAGTGAAAAATATAATAGTAGCCATCATCCTCTTTTTTGCCATCACAGTGGCTGTCAAAGCCCAGCCTGCATTGGATACCATTTGCATCCTGCAGTTAAATGATGTATATGAAATTGGCCCATTGGAGCAGGGTAAAGTAGGAGGCATGGCCAGGGTGGCCACGGTAGTTAAGCAGCACGAGGCCCGCTATCAAACCATTGTGGTACTTGCCGGCGATTTTGTAAGTCCTTCGGTGATTGGCACCACTAAACTGGATGGACAACGCGTATTAGGGCGGCACATGGTTGACCTGATGAACAGGGTAGGGGTAGATGTTGTAACCTTTGGTAACCACGAATTTGACATACCTGAGCAGGACCTGCAAAAACGCATTAATGAATCGGAGTTCACCTGGCTCAGTAGCGACGTGTTACACCGCACTGCCAGCGGGGCGATAGCACCTTTTTATAAAATTCGCCCCGATTCGGTGGCCCTGCCTACCAGTTTTTTAATAACTTCTAAGAATAACCAGTTTTCCGTTGGTTTGGTGAGCGCTACCATTCAAAGCAACCAGCAGCCCTGGGTAGTATATACCGATTACCTGCAAAGCTTGAAAAAGGCCTGGAAAAAAATAAGAAAACAATCTTCGGTAGTATTGGGGTTAACCCACTTAACATTGGAGGAAGATATAACGGTGTTGCGTAAAATAAAGCATATCCGCCTGCTGATGGGAGGGCACGAACACCAGCACAACTATGTAACCGTTCGAAAAGGCGCTATTGCCAAAGCCGATGCCAATGCCAAATCCATGTACCGCCACCTGGTATACCGGGAGGGCAGGCAGGGTAAAATTGCCATCAGGTCTACCCTGCTGACGGTGGATAGTACCGTTGCACCCGATCCAGCTATTGCCTTAGTGGTGAAAGCCTGGGAAGATAAGGCCTATGCTTCCTTCAGGGCAGCAGGGATGGAACCTACCGCGGTAGTATATAAAACCGATGTTCCGCTGGATGGCACCGAAGTGGCCAACCGCTACCGGCAAACCAACCTGGGTAATTTAATTGCGGCTTCTATGCTGGCAGCTGCTCCCACTGCCGCGGGGGCCGTTTTTAACAGCGGCTCCATCCGTATCGACGATATGATTACGGGGGTAATCACTCAATTGGACATCATACGTACCCTGCCCTTTGGGGGTGCCCTCTGTGAAGTAACCCTCACCGGTGAATTATTGAAAAGGATGCTGTTAACCAGCGAACAACTGCGCGGCGTGGGCGGCTACCTGCAACTTAGCACTAATTTTAGTAAGGTAACCGGCACCTGGCTATTGAATGGTAATGTGATCAACCCCCTTGGTAACTATAAAATTGTAGCACCTGAATTTCTATTCAGTGGCGCAGAAAAGGGGATGGAATTTTTAAAACAGGGTAATACTGGGGTAATCACCCTTGCCAGGTTTGGCGCACCCGGTGATGTTAGAGGCGATATCCGCCTGGCGGTGGTAAAATACCTTGCTCAATTACCCGCACGCTGAACCTTGTACAGGAAGGTGCGTGAATAACAACACGCGGCTGCATTTTTATGAAGAAGGCGAAGTTGCTATACAGGTATGGTGGATGGCAAATCAACATAAGGCCATTAGCCGGGTTTCTTACTCAAAGCAGTCAAGCAACCCTGGCTGGCATCCCACACCAGCCTAACGCGGATTTTCATCGCCCTATGGAGCGATGTGTAACCTTAATTCGGTACATTGCCGCAAATTTAAATCCCCGTTTGCATATGAAAATCTTATTGGTAGAGGATGATCCGGATGTGGCCAGCCTTATCAAAAAAACACTGGATGAAGATGCGTATGAAGTTACCATTGCAATAGATGGCGATATGGCCTGGGATTATATTACCCGTTTTAGTTATACGCTCTTTATATTCGACCTGATGTTGCCGGGCATTAATGGCATTGAACTATGCAAAAAAACAAGAAAGGCCGGCCTGCCTACCCCCATATTGATGTTAACTGCCCTTAGTACTACCGACAATGTAGTATTAGGATTGGAGAGTGGGGCCGATGACTACCTGGCCAAACCTTTTAAGATTGCGGAATTACAGGCCCGGGTTCATTCCTTATTGCGCCGAAGCAACATGATGACTACCCCTAGTGCTGCCCCGGTGGTGGCTGGTAATAGGCTTACCTACGCTGATGTAGAAATGAACCAGGATGAAAAATCTGTTAGCCGCAATGGCCTACAGGTAGAACTAACTGCCACAGAATACCGGCTGCTGGAATATTTTTTACAAAACCCCAAACGGGTGTTATCGCGAATGGACATACTGGAAAAAGTGTGGGGCTACGATTTTAATATGAATACCAAAGTAGTGGATGTATATGTAAATTATTTACGTAAAAAACTGGAAGCCGAGCCCAATTCCAAAATAATTCAAACCGCCGTTGGGATGGGGTATATGCTTAAAGAAGAGCTGTAATGAAAATTCAAATCAAAATTGCGCTGCTGTTTACTTTGCTTTGTACTGCGGTAATCATCGCACTAAGCATCGCCATTTATTACTTTGCCAATACCAATGCATTCCAGGATTTTTTTACCCGGCTGGAATTACGGGCTAATATTGCAGCCAGGGCCAATCTCGCAGCCGAGCAGGAAAACGCGGCGGCCTATGAAAAAATACGCAGTCAGCACCTTCAATTATTACCCGAAGAAAAGGAATACATCGTAAAGGCGGACACCCTCTACAAATTCATGGCGCTGCCCCTGGCAAAAGAGTTACCCCCTGTTTTTTTTGATGATATCCGGTCAAAGAACAAAGCCACTTTTCGGAAAGACTATAATTTTTATGAAGGGATTTTGTATGCAACCGGGAAAGGCAATTATATAATAATAATTTCTGCCAAAAATATTTATGCCAAACAGTTTTTAACCAACCTTCGCACGGTGTTAATTGTAGGCTGCATGATTTGTATGGTAATTGTATTTACCCTTGGGATATTGTTTTCGAGGTCAATATTTCTACCAATACGAAACATTACCCGGGAAGTTAAATTAATTAAGGCTACCAATTTGCACAAGCGTCTGTTTATAAAACCAGGCAAGGATGAAATTACCGACCTGGCACAAACCTTTAATAACATGATCAGCCGGCTGGAAATGTCGTTTGAAAGCCAGCATAATTTTGTCAGCAATGCCTCGCATGAACTAAATACGCCGCTCACCGCATTAATTGGCGAGGCAGATTTTGCCTTATCCAAACCACATACCGAAGCGCAGTATCGCCAAACAATACAATCGGTATTAAAACAAGCGGAGAAAATAAGGGATATAACGAAGGGGTTGCTCGAACTGGCCCGGTCGGGTTTAATAGATAATTTTTCCATGGAGAAAGTAAGGATGGATGAAATTATTTACGATGTCCAGAAAATAGCGCGGCAAGTATATCCAAAAACGCCCATCAGTGTTGATTACAGCCTGTTCCCGGAAGATACCGATAAACTGATGATACAAGCCAATGGCAACCTGATTGAGCTGGCCATTTCAAACATTGTATTAAATGCCTGCAAATTCTCGCAGGGTAAACCGGTGGTGCTGGCCCTGGCGGTGGCAGAGCGGGAGGTAATTGTGATGGTGAAAGACAACGGTATTGGTATTCCCGCAAACGACATGGCCCATATATTCGACCCCTTTTTCAGGGCCTCCAATGTAAAAGGCACCCAGGGGTATGGTATCGGTTTACCTTTAACAGACAATATTATTAAAATCCACAAAGGGTCAATCGAAATTAGCTCCAAAGAAAATGAAGGAACAGAGGTAGTAGTGAAGATTCCAATCTATATTAAGTAAATCTTCATCTGAAAAATTATCCAACTTGTTTAAAAAATAAGGGTGGTTCTCTTTGAAAATTCAACAAAAACTGCCATTTAAATTTTAAACTCCCCGCTCTTACCAAATTCTTACCAGATTTTTATTTCTTACTTACCACCTGTTTACCGCTTTCTAAATCGACTGGGCCAATTTGCAGTAAAACTATTTATTATGAAAAATATTTTATTGCCAACCGATTTGTCTGTTCAGTCTTTGTGGCCCATAAAAAAAATTGCTGATAGTTATAAAGGTTTACCTGCTTTAACGATTCATGTAATTCATATGGTAGAGATGCCGACCAGCATCAGCGACCTGCTGTTGTTGGGTAGAACCAAAAGAAGCCGGCCACTTCCTACTTCTTTCAAAGATGCCCTTCAAATTTTACAGAGCAGGTACAAGCACCAGGTAGTGAAAATAAAATTCGATTTCGTTTATGGAAATTCTTCCCAGGTGTTGTGTAATTATATGGAAGCAGCCCGCATTGAAAAGGCTTTGATCCTGGAAGGATACAAATACCAGTTCAGTACGGTGGATGCGGTTAATTGTGTTGGGTTTTTCAAAAAAGCCAAAGTTGCCGTGGAGTATGTTTCTTTCAAACCAGCATTGAACTCAGAATTCCAGGTATTGTCGATTTTGTTGAACGACGATAAAAGTGCAGATGCATCAAGTGATTTTTCACTACAGCCAGCGCTCGCCT
This sequence comes from Chitinophagales bacterium, assembly GCA_038330815.1. GTDB lineage: Bacteria > Bacteroidota > Bacteroidia > Chitinophagales > Chitinophagaceae > Ferruginibacter. The sequence goes on from JBBQOJ010000008.1 coordinate 13,859, forward strand.
ATTAACCGTTTGTCAGCTCATTTAAAAATTAAGTTATGTTACTAAAGAAGAATATTCCACTAAGTTATATTGTGGGCAAAGTAAAGGTAGAGTTGTTGCTGGTGGCAGCTTACGCAGGAGTAGTAACCTTTTTTTATCATAAGTTTAACATCTCCGGGTGGTCCGTACCGCTATCGATACCGATGATCATGGGTATCGTTATCTCCCTGCTGCTTGCTTTTCGGTCGAACCAGGCATACGACCGCTGGTGGGAAGCCCGTACCATTTGGGGCAGTGTGGTAAATGACAGCCGCACATTTGCAAGACAGGTGAATACATTTATTAGTAACCAATTTACAGATGGCGAAGTGCCGGGTAATGAAGTGTATTTTTTCAAGGAAAAACTGATCAAGCGGCAAATTGCCTGGTGTTATGCCTTACGAAACCAGTTGCGTAATCATGAAAGCCTGTTGGGAGCCGAGAAATTTCTTAGCCGTAAGGATGCTTTGCACCTTAAAAATTACAATAATACGCCAATGGCTTTATTGGAATTACATGGTTACGATCTTAAACAGGCCCTTTCAAACGGATGGATTAACCAGTTTCAACATGTAGAAATGGATGAAGCACTTTCCAGGATGTGTGATGAAATGGGAAAGTGTGAGAGGATTAAGAATACGGTTTTTCCTGCAACATACAGTGTTTATATTCATTTTTCCCTTATCGTATTTTTTATCCTGATGCCATTTGCCATGATAGAATTTATCAGCTACCTCACGGTACCTGCCATGGTGGCCATCGGTGCCTCTTTTTTCCTGATAGAGAAAATGGCGGTAAATCTTCAGGACCCATTTGAGAACAGGCCTACCGATACTCCAATGTCGTCTATCTGTTTTAAAATTGAAAGAGATTTAAAACAAATGATTAATGAAGAAGCGCACCCGGTGGAAATTCCGGTGGCACGCAAAAGCAAACAAAAGGCAGTTTTTTATGAATTATAGTAGGGTGTTAAGTTAAAGCAATAGAGGTTGTCCATTTAATTAGGGCAACCTTTTTTTATACCTCCTGCTTTAATCACCGCTTTGCTTATCCTTATGGCGCTTGCCGTACGGCAATGTGCATCACAAAGTCGCCGCTATACCCTTTCCCTTTCCCCCGGGTATCTCCCACTGTATAATAAATATTCCCACTGTTACCCAGCTTTAGCTGTACTGAATCTCCAAGGGGGCCGATTGGATCCTGGCCTGGTTCTTTTACCTGGATAAAGCACACCTGGCCTTTAGACAAAGGTTGCAGGTGGGCTGTTACCAGTTGGCCCTTCCAGGCGGGAAGTTGATAGTTCAGCTTATGCCTGTTGCCCGACATATATCCCCTGATATAGGCTTCGTCATTTTTTAAAAGAATTACGGTGTCACGTATGCCCGAAAAAAGGGTATCCGGTAGTATGGAAGCTACTGTATTGTCAATAACAGCTGTACCTGTTTCGTTGCCCGGCGTAGCTGCCGGCCGCTGACAGCAAAGAGTGATAAAGGGCATTAGTAACAACATAAACCGGCAGAATAATACATGCTGAGTAAACATAATTAAAAAAATAAGCAAAACCGATGCCATTCCTTAGAGTGAAAATAGTTGCCTTTTGTAATATATTTAACACCATTGACTGTATTGAAATGCCACAACATGCCTTAAAAAGTGGCGTTCATATTTGGAAAATGACCGTTGGGATAACAGATTTATATTTTTATAGGCGGGTGTTTAGGTTTGCATCCTGATAACATCAATACTACAAAACATTCGTTTATGAAATCGTTCCCATTTTTATTAATCGCCCTGCTGTTTGCAGTAGGCGGGCAGTCCCAAATTTCTGGTGTTGCAAAAGACGCACAGGGTAAACCCGTTAAAGGGGCAACCATTAGCCTATTGGCAACAAAGGATTCCGCTGTAGTGAAACTGGCGGTTACAAAGGAAACCGGTATTTTCAATTTTACTGATGTAAAGCAAGGTCGTTACCTGGTAAAAGCCAATATAGTAGAATACCAGCCCGCTTTTTCGGCTCCGTTCGACTATACTACCGCCGCTGTAAACGTACCGGACTTTACACTTGAAAAGTTATCCAGCCAGTTAAAAGGGGTAGTGGTAACTGCACAAAAGCCTATGTTCAAGCAACACCTGCGGTGGGCTCCCTTCTATTTGAAAATTTCCCCAGATAATAAGCTTCATTTTGTTATTCACCAAAAATAACAAAAA